>NZ_JBFSUD010000015.1:0-84533 GCF_041467175.1 Vibrio sp. 10N.247.310.24 | reverse complement strand
CCACAACGGTATGCTAAGAACAAAAATGCCGTTCACTCTTAAGTGAACGGCATTAACGCTAGGCGTGGTCTATTGCTTGGCTACTTCTCGATTTTAATATTTTCGACTCGGGCCTTCAGTTTTTGTCCCGGTCTAAAAGTAACAACACGTCGAGCAGAAATTGGAATGTCTTCACCAGTTTTCGGGTTACGACCAGGTCGCTCGTTTTTCTCACGAAGATCAAAGTTACCAAAACCAGACAGTTTTACCTGTTCGCCATTTTCAAGTGCCTTACGAACTTCTTCGAAAAACACTTCAACCGTTTCCTTGGCATCCCGCTTGCTGTATCCGAGTGTTTCAAACAGGTTCTCAGCCAAATCGGCTTTAGTGAGTGCCATAAAACTTTCCTCAAAGCTATGTTATACATTGCTACCATCTTCAGTAGCGCCAAAGCATTTACCCTATTCAATCAATGAGATAAGGTCATTTACAAGGAAAGTGTATGCCAAGCTTCTGATTTTCGCCAACTTTTTTATCTCATCAATTTAATTATTCTTTCAAATCAGGAAGATAACTCCCTTGCAAAGTCACATATATAGCTAAAAAACACCTAGCCAACAGGTACGATGTGATATTATATCCCGCAAAATCCAACATAATAAGAATTTAAAACTTTAGTGTTCTAAAAGATAATTTTTGAGACCTCTATCCTATACCCAATAAAATCAGCCACTTGATTTGATATCAAACTCAACAGAGGTTACTAAGTAACCATCATTAAATATGATATTTGTATCATTTCAGAATTTAATTCGAATTAGTCAATCCTTTCGACAATGCTATTCTGCTGTGTTTTTAGAAAACGCTCAATCAATCGTCTTTATTTCCCTAAGAGGTCTTACGGTTGTCTTAGCAGGCTTCACTATCAAACCTATACCGACTAGAAACAGTACAGATGCCACAACTTGAGCGACTGATAGCACCTCGTCATACATAAAGTAACCACTGATCAATGCGAATATAGGTACTAGCAAGGTTAACGGCGCTGTCGTGCTTAACGGATATTGAATTAACAGTTTATTCCACACCCAGTAACCGAATAGCGTGGTTGGGTAAGCCTGAAACAACACAGCAATCGTTGCGTTCCAATCCCATTGTTCTATCGCCTGCCAAATAATTTGGTCACCGTGCAGCATCACCGCAAACAACACTAATGGAACTGGCGCAAATAGCATGCCCCACACGTTAAACGCAAAAGCCTGAGTGGTTTTAGACGCTTTAACAATCACGCCCATTAACGTCCAACTACACGCTGCGATCATAATAAGAATCACGCCATTAACAGTGACATTGCCCGTTGCTGCGGAAACCAGCACCGCCAACGCGCACATCGCTAACATCGCACCCATTAACTTGCGAACCGACGCACTTTCTTTGAAAACCCACACGCCAACCGCCATACCAATTAGCACATTGGTTGAAAGCAACACCGACGAAAGCCCCGATGAGAGCCCAGCGGTGATTGACCATGAAGCCATGCCCCAGATGCCCACACCAAACACAAAGCCATAACTCACTAAACAACGCCACGCGACATTCGGTCTTGCTACAAAAAATATCACCGGAATCACCGCTAGCGAGAAACGCGCGGCGGTTGCCAACAACGGATGAACATTGGTTACACCCATTTTGATCATCGAGAAATTGAATCCCCAAATTGCCATCACGAACACCGCTAACAACAAATCATTTCTTTTCATACTGACCCCTCCTTTGTTTTGAATGAGTATCCCTTGATCAACAAAACCAGTACAGATACAATTTTTACAATAAAAACCAGTACAGTTAACAACGGTCGTGACCATGAGCATCTACAGAAAGCTAGCCAATCAGTTTATCGGTGAGATTGAAACGGGGAAAAGACCCGAAGGTGGACGCATGCCTTCGCTGCGTCAATTAGCTAAACAACAAGCCATCAGCATGTCGACCGTGGTGAGCTGCTACCAAGAACTGGAATCACAAGGCTGGATACACTCTCGACCGCAAGCAGGGTATTTTGTTTCTCCTCATAAACCTGCTCGTTCAACCCCAGAGTGGGCACAGTTTGAAAGTAAAGTGTCGAGCGTCAAGCTAACCTCATCGACTCACAACTCAATCAATGGACCTTTAGGGGTGTCTAGCACCGCCAATGATGAACAGTCGATTGGTGAACTGGAACGCAGTTTTCGCCGCGCTATTCGGCGTATGAGCAGCAGGCTAAACCATTACCCAGATACACAAGGTGAGCCAATGTTACGTCAGGCATTATCCACTCACTTTGCCAAGCTCGATGTACACTTTTCACCTGAAGAGATGGTGATTACGGCAGGCTGTATGTCTGCGATTAAGGCTGCACTTGAATCGTGCACCAAAGAAGGCGACACCATCGCGATTAGTTCACCTTGTTTCAACGGCATTCTGGAGTTGCTCGGAAAGATGTCGCGACAAATCATCGAGATCCCATCTCTGGATGACGGTATCGACTTGCAACAATTGGAAGCGCATTTGAAGAATAGACAAGTCGATGCCGCGATTTTTTGTACCTCTCATATGAACCCTCAAGGGATCAACATGTCGGCTAGTCAAAAACAAAAGCTTGCTGAATTAGCGAATCACTATCAAGTACCGATCATTGAAGATGATGTGTATCTGGAACTTTCTTATTCCTCACACACTCCACTCCCCGCGAAATACTACGACAAAGGCGGCTATGTACTATGGTGTGGTTCAATATCGAAAAGCTTGTCACCGAGTTACCGATTAGGATGGTGCTTACCAGGGAGGTTCATTAACGAATACAAGGCTCAGTTTTCTGCTGCAAGCTATGGCGTCGCCCTACCCACTCAGCTTGCAGTTGCTGACTTTATCGAATCTGGTCAATACGCAAAACACGTTAGAAGAAGGTGTACTCAGCTTCTCTCTTTGCGCCAGCAATACCTAAGTTATTTGGCTCAGCACCTTCCTCAAGGAGTAAAGATAAGTAACCCGCAAGGTGGCATGGTACTTTGGCTACAAATACCAAATTTGAACCAATCAAGCTTTGCTCAGGCAGTTGCCGACCACAACATTGATATCAGGCTTGGGCACCTGTTTAGCACTCATGACCTTTACAGCAATTGCTTACGCATCAATATTGGTTACTCGTTAGAGGGAAAAGCCAAGCAGGAATTGAACGACTTAATCGAACTGATTCACGTTCATAGCTAATACGTTCCAGTTCTTAATACGTGCCAGTTCATAATACGCAGCTAGGACATCAAAGCTTTTCAGAATCGACTTTTTCATGGTCATTAGAACACCGAATTTTAATAGCCTTTTATCATAAAAAAGAAGGCTATCATTCCTATCTGATCTAGGTTAAAGCCCCGCACCGTAAGGAAAATGACTCGCTTCGATACCTTTAAATACTGAGTTTGCTAGCACATACAAAATTATGCAAACTGACTAATGACACATCACTTTTTAACTTCAATATACAACCGCCGGCGCTGGCGTTTTCCCGTATTTGAAGAGAATAATTATGAGTGATACAACAAAAAACAAACCACTACCTTCCTTTATCGAAGAACGCTTGAATTTCTATATTCAAGACCTCATTACCCAGAACCAAAGCCAAAAGCACTTGGTATTGGGTAAACGACCTCAGCGCAATGCCGTCGTGATGCAGAGCAATGATTACTTAGCACTGTCACACAACAAACCGATCCAAGACGCCCATCAAGCAGCGATTATTGAACACGATGACAACGTAGTGATGTCTGCAATTTTTTTACAAGATGAAGAGTCTAAACCTGCGTTTGAAACCGAGCTCGCGAACTATGTCGGAATGGAGAGCTGTTTGCTTTCTCAGTCAGGTTGGGCGGCCAATATTGGACTATTACAAACCATCTGCCCGCCGGACACATCGGTGTATATCGACTTTTTTGCCCATATGTCGCTATGGGAAGGCATTCGTGCCGCTGGCGGCATCGCCCACCCGTTTATGCATAACAATATGAATCACCTGCGTAAACAGTTAGAGCGCCACGGCTCAGGCGTTATTGTGGTCGATTCGGTTTACAGTACCATTGGGACCATCGCCCCACTACGCGACATCTACGAAATGGCGCAAGAGTTTGATTGTGCCGTCGTCGTTGATGAATCGCATTCATTGGGCACGCATGGGGAAAATGGTGCCGGCATAGTTCACGCATTGGGCCTTACAAAGCAAGTCGACTTCATCACCGTAAGTTTGGCTAAAACCTTTGCTTATCGTGCAGGCGCGATCCTTGGACCAAAACTACTTTCAGAAACCTTACCGTTTGTTGCTTATCCCGCGATTTTCAGCTCGACCGTGTTACCACAAGAGGTGGTCCGTTTAGAGAAAACATTAGAGGTAATCAAAAGTGCAGATGATAAACGACAGGCTCTGTTCCAGCGTGCTAAATCGTTGACTACGGGTCTAAAACGAATTGGCTTTAATATCCGCAGCGAGTCTCAAATTGTGGCATTAGAATGTGGTAGTGAAAGAAACACTGAACGTGTTCGCGATTTCCTCGAAGAACGGAATGTGTTCGGTGCGGTGTTCTGCCGCCCCGCTACGGGCAAGAACAAGAACATCATCCGATTTTCAGTGAATGCCGATATGACACCACGAGACATTGACCATGTGCTCACCGTTTGTCACGAAGCGTACCATCACCCAGAGTTAGAGTTCGTATAACTCTGTACACACCAATTCTATAACTAACACAAACGGCAGGACTGAATAGACGCTATCATGTCGCGATACAAAAAGAGCCCAGCGAATTGCTGAGCTCTTTCTTGTGTTCATCTATTCATCTAGTTCAGCTGGATAACCGGACGGTACAACAAATCAAATCCAGTGTGCAATTTTATCGAACAGTCGGGTTTTATCTGCTGGCTTCACAATAAAATCTGACATGCCTGACGATTCCATTTTTTCCAATGTCACTGGGGAACTGTCGCCTGTGTGAGCAATAATCGGCACTGTAGAGTATTCTTTGGCAGCACTACGGATTCGACGAGAAGCTTCAATACCATCCATAATTGGCATCTCGATATCCATCAGAATCAAATCAACATCCTCGGTATCCAAAGCATCTAACGCTTGTTGGCCATCTTCTTTCTGTACAACGTCAAAGCCCTGTTTTTCCAATAACATTGCGGTAAAACGGCGCAAAGATTCGTTGTCATCCACCACCATTATCGTACGTTTATTAGTCGCATCTAGTGGTTTCACAGCAACCGATGGCAACACGTAATTAGAATCGAAAAGTAAGCGCTCGATGGTGGCTTTGGTATTCAGTAGCCAAACTTGTGTTTCCACCCAAATCGGTTCAAAAGCAACGTTACGAACACGCTTAATGGGATGATGCTCATACAAATAGATGATTCTCGCTTCAGTGAACGATAGCAAAGATTCAATTCTATCGAGGTAATTGGCTCTTAAATCTAAGCTCTCCATATCAACGAAAATCAAGTCGAACTCAAATTGATATTCCTTATTTTTAAGTGCTGATACAACGTCTAATACGGTGAGGTCAAACCCCATAGAACGTGATGTCTCAGTAATTTTATCAGAGAGTACTTTCTGGTCACTCACCATCAACACTGTCTTTAGCTTAGTGAGCTCACTCTTAATTTCGTTCACAGAGTGAGAAGTCAAAGATGGAAAAGTCATCGTGAACTGCGTCCACTGTTCCACCTCAGACTTACACTTAATCTCTCCACCAAACGACCGCATTACTTTCTGACAAAATGGCAAACCTAAGCCGTAGTTACCTGATTGGCCGGTGGTGTAAAAATCCTGGAAAATACGTCGAATGACATCGTTTGAAATACCAGCTCCGTTATCGGTAACCATAATTTGATTGGTCACGTCATCACTGCACATGGTGACATGAATATGAAAATCTTCAGGGCTGCGATGATGGAATGCGTTCTTGAACAAGTTATACATCACGTACTTCAACAAGGTATCACTGCCCAAGAAATCAAAGTTGCTTTGTACATCTAAAGAGATCGCTGATTTATCAGCTGAGCGCTTATAGTTAAAGCTATCTATAGCCCCTTCAACCACCGCTTGAGCTGAATGTTTCTTGAACGTAGAACGAGATACTCGGTTTTCATCAATTGAAGTCAATAGAAGATCAATCGTCTCGTTACCTGAGTGAATAATCTCCATCGCTTCATCACCCACTTCACGTAACTGTATAACTTCTTCATTGCTCAAAGCGTATTGCCCTTGGTGGCCACCACTTTTCGGATTCGGCAATATGGACTGCATAACATCAATAGAAGTCAGTAAACCACTTAGTGGGTTTCTCATCTCATGCGCGATACCGGCCCCAAAAGATTTCGCCAATGACACCTTATTCTCATGTTCCACCTGATTACGGAAGTAAAATAAGTTACCGAACAAATAGATAAATAAGAAGATTGGCACATGCGTCCAATCCATAGTGAGCTCTAAGTAGAAGCCTTGTGCCACCCATGCACACAAGGTAGCAATCCCTATCCCGGCGAAGGTTTGTGCAAACATCACTCGGGTGACGTGAACTAATAGAATATGGAGGAAAATAGCCGACATGAAAGACATAACCCATACGTTGGACCAGTTATTCATCAGCAGCATGTAAAAGAAAAAACACGGTAAGCAGAGGGTAATAGCGACTTGATAATAAGCCGGAAGGTACTTTCGCCAATCAAATGGAATACGATTACGAACAACAATCCCAAGGAACAATACCGAGCAAAACAGACGCACGGCTAAATTTTCATAGGGTTGCGGAAACAAGAATTCCCATACAATGTAGTAAGCAGGGAAACCGACAAAGCCCATCCAACCCACAAGGGTTAGGTTAGGTTCTGCGTACTGATAAACTTTACGAATCGCGTTCATACAAATACTTTATTTACTAAGCCCTAACGTTTACAAAGTCTAAAATTTGATGTTGGTTCTTATGTTTTCCGCTGAGTATATTACACATCACCTCAGAGCAGTGAGCTTTCAATCAAATATGTATCAACGCTTTTGATTTTATTATGACTTAGATGAATAAAGTCTCGGTTTCATACTTTAACTCAGACAACATCCCTAAGTGATTCAGATTTATACGCTCACGCCTACACCAATAACGCGCCTTAGCAAGTGCTGCGCCTCTTCGTTTGCATTATGTCACTGTAACGCGATGCATCTTTCTTGGAGTATCGCCGTAATCAATCACCGCGTAATGTTGCGTTACCCTATTGTCCCAAATAGCCATTGATTCCCTGTCCCATTTGAAACGGACTTGAAACTCAGGGCGTCGTGCAATTTCAAACAGTTGGTTAAGTAAAATATCACTCTCTTGTCGGTCAAGTTCGTTGATATAACGGGTAAACTGCTCATTGATATAAAGTGTTTCTTTACCGGTTTCCGGATGGCTCTGAACAACAGGATGAATTACAGGTGGATTTTGCTGCGCGGTTTTAAGTAGTGATTTGTGCCAATCAAGCTCTATCTGATCTGGCTCAACTCCCTCGAAAGCCACCAGCGAATGAGTCGCAGACAACCCTCTCAATTTTGCTTTCATGTCTTCATCTAATGACTCGAAAACCGCAGTCATCGAACACCAAATCGTATCCCCACCGGTGCTTGGAATATGTTGAGCATGCAACAAAGAAGCTTTCGATGGCACGTTGCGCCAGGTTAGATCCGTATGCCAATAGCTTTCCATGGGTGCATTACCACGGGTTGTTTCGATGACACTCACCTGAGGTGCGCTTTCGACGCGAGGAAAGAAGGGATGCGCAAGCTCGAGCTGTCCAAATCGCTCTGCAATCATCAAGTGTTGTTCTGGTGAGAGTACTTGATCACCTAGGAAGATGACTTGATGGGTAATCAGCGCCTGATAAACCTCATCGAGCTCAGTCACACTGCATGTGGCGAGATCGACTCCATGGATTCGCGCACCGATATGAGGGGTAACTTGTTCTATTTTCAACATACTTTTTCTTTTTGGTTTTCTCTAAGTTGAGTTGGAGACTGAGACTGAGACTGAGACTGAGACTGAGACTGAGAGGAATAGCCTGTTATTAAACCGGACAAATACAACATTTCTTTCAACACTGTACGTTCCAAAAGAAAGTCTCACTTTAATAAGAACAAGGCCATCTAAAAAAAGAGCCCCTAAATAGGCGCTCTTTTCGTTTTTTGATACTTCCTGTATCCATAGACAAGTCCAATCTGTAGTACTTTCACTGAAAGCCAGATCATCGATATCTCCAGTTGTGTATCAACTTAAATGTAACACAATCTCCAGGATTTTCTAAAACACAACAGAGATAATGAGTTTAGTCCCACTGCATCTCACCACTCAGCACTTGTTCGATGCCATCAATAAAGAGGAAAACTTGCCATTAGTAAAACTGATGCTGAATTAAAATCATTAATTTTACTTAACTGCCAGTTACTTCTATCGTGACTGCATGCATCTTCAATAAACTTATTAACGCTGGGAAACTGACTATGACTGCCATTACCGATCTAGACCTTCTACTGAAATCCATGTCACCAGAATTAATCGACGGTAACTATGTTTTTTGCACTGTCGACGGAGCGCTAGCAGACTATGTTCAGCTCAATCCAATCTCGACTTTTCGTGAAAAAGAAGGTTTAACACTGGTTCTGGAAGAAGACGTTGCGACCAAAGCTCAGCTAAACTTCGACGCTGTGTTTAGCCTGATCACTTTATCGGTACATTCGAGCCTTGAAGCGGTTGGATTGACGGCTGCTTTTGCGACAAAGCTTGGCTCATACGGCATTAGCGCTAACGTTGTTGCAGGCTACTATCACGACCATATCTTCGTTCAGAAAGACAAAGCTGAAGCCGCAATGAGTGCGCTAAGAGAATTTTCAGAAGTAGATTAGTAAAGAATTCTATTGTTCACAGACGCAAAAAAAGCGACGTAATCTACGTCGCTTTGGCTTATTGCTTAACAATCACTCACTGATCAGGCATCAGTGAGTGACACAGTTAAGCAAGCTTAAAAGTCGCCACTTTGTCACTTAAACCAGCGGCTTGGCTCTTAAGTTCGTTCGACTCAGTTAAGCTGTCCTGTGCGCCCACAACTAAGTGGTCCGTAACATCTTTAATGGTCGTAATGTTCTGAGTAATTTCACCCGTCACGTGCGTTTGCTCTTCTGCTGCGGTAGCAATTTGAGTCGCCATATCACTAATCAAAGCCACCGCTGTGTTGATCTCTTCTAGCGCATGTGAAGCTCGGTCGGCATCTTCGACGGAATGTATTGCCAGTTTCGAGCTGCTCTCCATAAGATCAACCGCTTGAGCCGTTGTGCGTTGTAAAACATCAATCGTTGACTTTATCTCTTCTGTTGAAGAGTGAGTTCGTTGAGAAAGCACACGTACTTCATCTGCAACTACAGCAAAACCACGACCTTGTTCACCAGCACGCGCCGCTTCAATAGCAGCATTCAAAGCAAGCAAGTTAGTTTGCTCTGCAATACCTTGAATCGTAGCAAGTACCGTCGAAATCTCTTGAGCATGCTTGTTTAGCTCGCTGATCACGTTGCCCGCCTCGTTCACTTCATTGGCGAGGTTATTGATAGAACCTTTAGTATCGACAACCAGGGCGTGACCGCTATTAGTGCTTGTCGCAGAGTCTTGTGCCGCTTTTGCGGTTTGCTCAGCATGCGATGCAATTTCTTGCGTTGCACTCGCCATTTCCGTTACAGCCGTCGCCACCATGGTGATCTCTTGCTGTTGATGATTAAGCTCGTCCACCGAACGATTCGCTCGCTGAGTACTTTTCTCTGACTGGCTGTTAAGCTGCTCTGATTGCCCACGAATATGACCAATCAACTGCTGTAAACTTCCTACAAAAGTGTTGAAGTTCTGTGCTAGTTCTCCTACTTCGTCTTGGTTCTCAACATGAATACGCTGAGTTAAATCACCACTACCATTAGCGATCTGCGCCAATGCTTGAGACACATGGTTCAACGGACGGAACAGAATAGTACACAGCAGGTTAAACAATATGGTACATACAATCACAACCAACAGTGTCACCAACACTTGACCGATCACCGCATCAAATAACGGTGCAACCAAAGAGTCATGATTAACAACACTGATAGTAATCAGGCTTGTACCATCAATCGCACGTGCGTACAGAACATAGTCGCTGCCATTTAACTCGATAGCCGTGTCTTTACCGCTAGTCAGTGCCTTCTGTACATCAGAAAAATCTAGCCCTAGCGAGCTAATGTTCTCATTCAGCAACTTTGTATCAGCGTGCGTGTAAACCGTGCCTTTGTTGGTCGCGATAAACATGTAGCCTTCGCCTGGAAGAATCACTTTTTCAAGGCTGTTTAGAATGTCGGTAATTTCTACATCAGCACCTAAAACGACCTGCTGGCCATGCAGTTGCATTGCAGTACCCAACGACACAACGTTCGCCCCAGTTGCCGCGGCAACCGTTGGGTTATCCATGAACACCTTACTTGGGTTCGCAACCGCATTGGTGTACCAACCCCATACGCGTGGATCATCATTGCCCGGTGGCAACACTACGCCATTCGCATTTTTTTGCGAGCCATCAGGGAACGCTAAGAACACATTATCAAACGAGCCTGAATCACGAACCTGCTTCAGGTGAGTGACCAAGCTTTCTTGTTGTGACTCCTTCGAAAGTGAAGTAAGCGCACGCTCTTTGGATAAGATCCAATCCGATACATATTGATTGTAAGAAGCTGACGCACCTTCTAAGCGCTGTTCAACTTCAATATCCAACCGTTGCAATGAAGCACGAAAAGACAATACCTCGACCAAAATCCCCCCCAGGATAATGGCCATGCTAGCAGAGATCGCCAGCTTATTTTTAAGCGAGAGTTTCTTGAACATAGGAAACCTATAATTTGGAAGTAAAAACCGCGGTGACAAATTTGTCACCAACACAGTTTGCAAGCATCATTTATTTTACGCTTTAAAATAAATTAATAAACCATCCAAGGTTAATATCAGCAATATATGTGAGTAGGGGCACGCATAGCGAGACATTCACCAAGTAAATTATTGATTGCATGAGAAATTATACCGAACGGCCTGTTGGAGGATAATTAAGTTAAATACGCTCAACATAGCGTTGTTAACTAGACGAAAAATAGAAAAGGACCCAACACATAACGTTCAGCCCTTTATTTCTCGTCATTTAAACCCAACGGCATTCTTATTTCCATCAGATCAATATTTATATTCGATTACTTAGATTTCACCGAAGTTGGGGTTAGTTAATAATCGCTTTAATTACTTTACTAACTATTAGTTTTGTCAGTTATTGTATTTTCACTTACCCAATACTAACTCAACAACCAACGACTACTAGTTGTTCGTCACAGAAAGTTTGTAGCCCAAATGTTGAACATTCACATCAGCGTAGCCTAGAGCAACGGCATAGTCTGCTGCGTTTGTGAAAGCAGAAAACATGATTGAAACGGCTAGTGTTATAAACATACTCATTTTCATATTTTGTTCCTTTTTGGCTAAATAATTTTAACTGGTTAAATGGGGTTAGTTAATTGAGCGGACTGAATGTTATTACCAACGTGAGCGATATGAACGATGGCAGCTTTTACAAGTCGCCTGCGCTGCTTCTAATCCTGATTCCGCCAGTGATACATCACCTTGTTGGCTACCTTGATAGAGTTCTTGGAACCCTTGATTCATTTGACTTAGTAGTCGTTGGAATTTTTCAGGTTCACTCCACACACTCTCTTTAGCTTTACTTCCTTCTTGACTGCCTACCGGAAATGACGTCAATAACAATTCGCTATGAGCTGTTAGCTCTAAACTCGTTTCTTCTAATACCTGCCAACTCGTATCGTTGCCATCTAATAAGTCTTTGGCTTGCTCAATCAAGGTTTCAACTTGTGTAAATGCGTATTGGCGCTGTTCAATTTGGCTCGAATGATCTTGTGATGCCAAAGCGTGGGTGCTAAGTAAAACGGTTGTAGTGCACAGTAGGCTCACCAATCTCTTGTGAATCATTCTCTTGTTCATATTGATCTCTCCTCGCTTCATATAGCTTTTGTTGTCTGGTTTCGATACAGACATCGATGATTCGTTTCGATGTTCCGTTTTTCTCTGATGTCTGTGTTTCTTTGATGCCTGCGTTTCCTTGATGAAATCAATTTACACAGCAATAGTTGCAATTGCAACTATTGCTGTGTAAATTACTGTAAAGCGAACAGAGATTAAATAAACAAAAGAGAGAGTGAAACTATGAAGATTTGGGATCTATCAACTCGCCTATACCATTGGACGCAAGCGGCGCTTTTCATGGGGTTAATGGCATCGGGCATTTCAGGTAATGGACCCCACGTTCAACTTGGGCTAGCACTTATGACATTAATCGTTTGGCGATTGATCTGGGGTTGGGTGGGTAGCGAAACGAGCCGGTTCAGACAGTTTTTACGATCACCTAAATCAATGGTTCGTTATTTATTAGGAAAAGAAAAAGAAAAGCCAGGCCATAATCCTGCTGGCGGTTGGATGGTTGTTACACTGTTATCAGCTTTAACTATTCAGTGTGTTTCTGGTTTAGCCTTAGCTGGGCTTCTTGATCACTTACCCTATGCAAATATCTGGTTGAATGACTCCGTATTTTCACTATTAGAAAACATTCACCTCACTATGATAAAAGTGCTTCCGACCCTGGTCGCGGTACACGTCCTTGCCGTTTTGTTCTATAAATTACGTTCTAAACCATTAACTTGGGCAATGGTCACTGGCTTTCAAACAAAAATCGAACTTAATGGCAGTGTTGCGTTTGTTTCTCAATGGCGTGCGTTAGGCGTACTAGCTTTAGCGGCACTGCTCATCATTATGCTGACAGTGTTGGCGTAAATTAATTGGTTTGATGAGTATAAAACCGGATGTACAAAAAGGGATAAGCCGACGACTTCTAAAAATCGTCTCGCGAATAGAGCGCGACTAACCAAAATCTAACGTCAGCAACAATCGCGTCTCGTTAGATGAAGTTACGGGTGAGCAATGCACCAGACCCGCGTTTTCGTTGCCACTCCATCGCTCCCCTTTAAGCAATGCCACATCACCACTCGAAAGTTGCTCGATATCCGAGTCATGACTGTACAAGCCCGACTCTGAATCTGGCTGTCCGTTACTTCCTCTTCCTAGCTTCGAACGGTCGACCAAGTCGTTTGGCAGCCATTGAGTGGCAACACCATGATAGGTAGTCACTAAACGGCAAGGGACTTGGTCAACATGGAAGCGTGGGCACATCGCTTTATTCAGAACCGCTAAACGGAGCCCTACTTCTTCAAGATCAAACAAACAACAGAACATATCCACCAGCTCTACCATGTTTTCTAGTAGTGCTTTAGATGCGGTTTCGTCGGTAGCAAACTCCAATTTCTCATAGGCGTTGTCTGGAGACAGGCTCATAGATTTACTGAAGTTTGGATTCAAGGCGATAAATTCACTGATTGCCATTGTTAAATCTTCATCAAATGTACGCTGCCAAATCGCAATATTGACATTGCTTTGATAGATGTCTGCCAGCACCGTTGGCTGCTCAGAAGCGCTATAGCATGGAGCATGATTCGCATGAACCTTGATACTTGCAGCAGAACCAATGTTAAGTGGCTGATTATTATCGGTTGTCACAGGTTTCGTTAACACGGCATTCATTACGTCATCTCCTTGATACATGCTTGTTGTTTTCCTCTTACCGATACGAACGTTATTCTCAGTAAGAGTGATATTTTGGTTATGTTATAACACAACCAAAATATCACAAGCAACTTGGCATACATGTTTCCAATTATATGGATATGCCTTTGCAGCCTTAGGGAACTTGATGAATGTGGATCACTGCAGAAAAACGCGAAAGCTTAGCTATGGCGTTCATATAAATTGACTCACCAAACAACTGCTTTCACATCATAAGCCCCAAGTTGGTCGAGAACTCAGACACGAAAGTGTTGAATTACGCGTTCTATAAGTTCAGAGATGTCGTTGATGTCACATGTCGTTACACAGCATGACGTCTTAAGGCTTTACATCTTGAGCGAGGTAAACAACAATCCCTGAGAATAAATCCATAACATAATGTATTTAGAAATTATGAGCAGCACAGAAAACAAAAAATCGAGTCCTCTTTTCGAAGTCGTATTTAACGTCTTTCTTCCTTCATTCATTTTAATGAAGTTCAGTGGAGAGGAACACCTAGGAACTGGCTTAGCACTACTTGTCGCGCTTGCCTTCCCTATTGCTTACGGTGGTATGGAGTTAGTCCGCAACAAGAAGTTTAACTTCATCGCGGCACTTGGCTTTGTCAGCGTATTATTAACCGGCGGTATCGGCTTCTTCGAACTTGATACTCGTTGGTTAGCATTAAAAGAAGCATTAATACCCGGCCTAATTGGTTTAGCGGTTCTTGGCTCAACCTTCACTCGCTACCCGTTTATCCAAAAAGTTATCTTCACGCCTGCACTGTTAAACATATCTCTAATCGAAGAGCGTTTAAGAGAGTTTGGTAACCAAGCAGAGTTTAATCGTTGCCTAATGAAGTCAAACTACCTATTCGCTAGTACCTTCGCATTTTCTTCTGCGATGAACTACTTTCTAGCGACTTGGATTGTGACTAGCCCAGCAGGTACTGCAGCTTTTAATGAAGAATTGGGTAAGTTGACACTTTACAGCTACCCGGCCATCGCTATACCAAGTATGTTGATGATGTTAGGTATCTTCTACTACATTTGGCGCCAAGTTCGCTCGATGACTTCGCTAGAAACGGAACAGATTTTTATTACTAAATAATTTTCGTTGCGTTAGCTCGAGTACAAAATCACTTCAAATACTCGATAGTTTCCAAAATCAGATTGCTTCAAAAAAGCATGAGCCCAGCACACACGCTGGGCTTTTTTGTCTGTTCTGCATACAGAAAAATATTAACTTTCGATTGATATCATGAATTAATTTAAACAAAACGATGTTCATTTTCATGACTCACTGTCCATAACTGGCCGAAAACAAGTAATAGTCAATGATTTGCATTGAATGAGGCGTGATATGTTTTTATAATCAACTTCGTTTGTTACTTTACAAAGTTCAATCCTAGCAATGACATAACTTCAGTTCATATTGGTCATATTTAACCAATAGTTTGCAAAAACCAAACGCCAGACGAACTCGACAAGGAATTTAAAACATGAACAAATCTCAATTAGTTGAACACATCGCAACTTCTGCTGACATCTCAAAAGAGCAAGCAGGCACAGCACTCAATGCACTCGTTGAAGGCATCTCGACTACGCTTGCTAATGGCGACGATGTATCTATCCTTGGATTTGGTAGCTTTAAAGTGAATAGCCGCGCTGCTCGCACTGGTCGCAATCCAAGAACTGGAGAAGAGATTCAAATCTCAGCGTCAAAAACACCAGCATTTAAAGCAGGTAAAGCACTAAAAGAGACATGCAACCTGTAAGATAGAAAATACAAGGAAGGTTACCGATGACAACTAAGGAAAAAACAAAAACGAGCCGCAGTAAAAAAGCCGGCAAGTCAACCAAAGCACAAGCTGAAGGGCCTAAGGCTCGTCAACGCATTGAAGAGCTTCTCGAAGAGCGTGAATTAGCCAAACTGTTAGAGCTTTAGTTTGTATTCGAGCTGTAATTAAAGATTTACATGATGGTTTGTTGTCATTCAAATGCCACTGCAGATTTGCGGTGGCATTTTAGTTTGAAGAACAAGCCCTAGCGCATCACTCTTCTTCCCCCTTTCAATCCCCTCTTCACTTTTAATCCCCCTCGCTTTCAAAAACGAAACTTTAGCTTACTGGCTTTAAGCTGATATCGCGTTGACGACCAAGCTTGAGAAGCGCATGATTTTATTTCGAGCAGAATAGTTTTTTGGCCGTGTAACCCACCCCATAATTGTTTCTGTGCAACGTACCCTATTGAACGGCAGGTCACATGAATAAAATTGTTATGTTAGTAATGGGGCTGCTTTTTACCAGTCGATTGTTCGCTAGTATTGTGCCGCATGTTAGTCAACTTGAGCATGATGCACCTATTCTACTTCGCTCAGCGTTGATCGTAGGTGTTTCGGCTTATGCCGTCTGGACAGCGTTCAAATACTTCAAAAAGAACAAAGCTTCTAGTTCAGATCAAATCTAGGCGGGGCTGACATGAACTGACTCTTTGCCGACGAACATAACTTCCCACACTGCGTAATTTGGCTTTCGAGGAAATAAAGATTACGTCTGCTTTTCACCCATTGAGCGCAAATTTCGAGTTCCTGACCAATGGCTATTGGATGGTGAAAGCGAGAAGTTAAACTCACCGTCATCGCATTGATATTGTTATGGAACAAGCAATACAACATCGCGCTGTCGTGTAACGCGGTAACAATGCCCCCCTGCATAATACCGTCGTAGCCCTCAGCTTTATCTGTTGGTACAATCTTGGCTATAGCTTCATACTTAGCTAAATTTTCATGCTTTATTGGCGTTTCATGCTTAGCCAAAGTCTCACCTTCGCCAATAGCTTCAAAACAAATGGGACTGTCTGTGAAAAAACCTTGGCTGCACACTTGGCAACGGCGATGGTTGTGAGGAATGAAAACCTTCATACTTACCCTTATTCCTGTGAACCCTTAGATTCCTAGAGATTGATATGGCTCGACCAAAAAAACATCGTCAATTATGTACCCGTGCGGCTTACTCATGTTTTAAGCCTAATGGCGTTCCTATGGGCCAGCTTCATAAAGAAGAACTGCTATTAGAAGAGTTGGAAGCCTTACGCTTAGCTGATCAAGAAGGATTGAGCCAGCTTGAAGCCGCCGAGCAGATGCAGGTGTCTCGCCAAACGTTCGGCAACATCATTAAGCGAGCACGTACCAAAGTAGCCAAGTGCATCGTCAACGGCCATGCGTTGGTGATTCAAGGCAGTTAATTCACGTGTTAGCCAGAAGTTATTTAACTCAGCGAGCGAGAACTCTTGATGCTTAACTTGATACTTAGCTTGATGGCTCAGTAATCTGATACAACTTTCGACTTTGCCCTTCACACACATCCTTGCAATTGCATTCGCGCTCAATGTCTAATTGTGCGAGTCCTCCACAACTGCCTTTGATTGGCTTGCGCGAAAAAATCACGCCTATCGCCATCAGTGTAACGACTCCGACAAACCCCAATAGCGTCAACAAAAAGGTCATTTACGGAACCCTCGAATAGCGCCTAGCTGATTAGGCTGTGCCATTAAAATCGTAGCTTGTTTTTTGTGCCCATTCTCGCCGCAAGTTTTATTGCTACACCCGCTATTTCGCGACTCGCGACCATAATCGAGGTCGGTTACTTCTTGTAGATTGCTGAAATCCAGAGTGGTAACTTCCGCCTTTGCTTTAGATGCAAAAACGCGAACATCATGATTGAACAAGTGCGACAGCATTTTCTTACCGATGTTACGAACCACAACAGCTTTCACATCATAAGATTTAACGACGGACATCCATTGCTTCTTGTTATTGCACGGGCTGTCTGACTCAACCAAAGGAATAAGATGCTTTATTTGTTGTTGCTCATCGACAATCGCGATCTGTGGAGAACGGGCAAAATGGTTGCCGACATGAAGGTCACGACAAGGTATTGCGTATAACATGGTAACTTCCTGTTATTGATGATCAGGAATTCAGAATACGCCCCATTACTGGCATATGCCAATAACTATCGTATGAGAAATAAGATTTACAGAATGGATACTTAAGTTAAGAAGTAAATCCTCAACAACATCATTTAACACCAATTGAAATAACAACTGACTCTGGCATGAACAAGCGCATTCAGTATTATTGATTTACAAAAGAGGATTGAAACCGCTAAGACAAACCAGCGTGAAGCGATATAATGCGCCTCAACAAAGAACTACAAAGTAGCCACACATGCCTAAAGATCCCGGTTTCACCACAGAATACACCCTCGACAAAACGTTTTTCGCAGAGTGTTATGATCAAACTAGCCTTCCGACTCAGTTTCCAAAAGCCTATTTAAAGGCATTTTTGTTTCTTATTTTTGGTTGGGTTCTATTGGAGTTTGAACTGTTACCTAGTGGCTACGTAGGCTGGTTTTTTATCGTTTTGAGTGTGATTGAAGCGTTCAGTGTATATTGCAAGAGAACCTGGTGGTTATGGCGACAAAAAATCAGCTCAGGTGCTGGCAGCAAAGTGGTCTTTTCAGGGGATACTGATGGTGTGAGTTATAAAAACCGTAAAGCCACCAATACTATCGCTTGGCGTGACATCGACCAACTTGAACAAACCGATTTAGGTTTTATCCTTCATATTGGAAAGCAGCGCCAATATGTGAGTAAATCTTGTTTAAGCGATGAAGCCATTGCCTTCATGATTGAACAACACGAAGTTTCCAAAACATCCAAAGATTCCTAAGCTTTCTAAGCAAATTAGCATCTATGAATGCCTGCTGACTTAGAAGGCATTTTTACATCCCCCTAAGTGTCATGACTGGACTACAACAGTGGCCACCGTATACCAAATAAGTGATTGTCACCTTTCCTTAATAACTCAGCTTACTGAGTAAGTTGCTCAAACTTCGGCAAGCTCTTCACAAACCTCTGGTGTACATCCATATAGGTTTGCATATAGATTTCATCGATACTCTCACCACTCGGGAAACTCGATGAGAAGTCTGCGTGTTTGCGGTCAATCGACAATTTAGCGGCCTCGATAATGTGAGCGATGAACATTCGCGGATCTTCCAAGCCGATAGAGATACGCATTGTGGTTGGCTTGATGCCTGCTTCATTTAACGCTTCATCGCTGAGCTCTGAGTGCGTGGTCAGTGCTGGGCACAAGGCCACTGTGTTGGTTTGCCCTAAGCTCACTTGCATGCCGATTGCTGGCTCAAGCATGTCGAAGAACTGTTTAAACCCATCTCGATTGATTGGTGCACGGTCGCCGTTACCTTCCATATCGATTGTGAAAAGCGCCGCTGGTAAACCCAAGTACATGTTGTTCTGGCAGTGTTCATAGTTATCGCTGTCTGGCAAAGCTGGACATGACACATTGATGTCTGGGTGGGCATCGAAGATCTTCGCCAGAGCCAGGGTATTAATCGTTTTTTGCACCACTCGCATCTCATACGTTTTCATACCATTGAGCACTTCAAACGCTTTGTCTGCGTCTAGGAATGCGCCCTTAATGTAGTACACATTCCAAAACAGCGTTTCGTTCCATGGAATGGTGACCTCATCGCCGTTGGACTTGGTGAAAGTGACCTCCTCTCCTTTTGGAATAAACATGGTCTCGTTGCGGCCAATCACAACTCCAGCTGTTGTGGTGCCAGAACCCGCCAGTTCTTTGGTGTAAGAGTGAATAACATAATCGGGTCTTTCCATCACATCATCACGTTTCAGTACTGGGTGTAATAAAGGCGTGCCCACTGTCGAGTCAACAATCACATCCCAACCACGAACGTGACCTGCTTTACTGATACTAGCAACATCTAACACGTATCCATGCGGGTTACACGGTGACTCTAGGTAGACGTAGATTTTCTTACCCGCAGCGATGCGATCTGCGTATTTATCGGCAACCTCATCAAGTCGCGTCGCAAACTCATCCCCGGAGTAACCATCCACCCACTCTACCGCGACATTCAAATTAGAAGGTTTACCAAACCAATCTTCCAACAACTGGTAAGAACCGCCGTAGATATTGCGTGAAGCCAAGACAATGTCTTCATGGCCAAGTAAATGGCTCAACAACCCATCAATGGCCGCCATCCCCGAGTTAAAGTTCCATGCGAGGTACTCAT
Source organism: Vibrio sp. 10N.247.310.24 (assembly GCF_041467175.1). Lineage (NCBI taxonomy): Bacteria > Pseudomonadati > Pseudomonadota > Gammaproteobacteria > Vibrionales > Vibrionaceae > Vibrio > Vibrio sp. 10N.247.310.24. The sequence goes on along the minus strand of NZ_JBFSUD010000015.1, from coordinate 64,661 downwards.
TGGCTCTAGATCCTGCCTCAATATCAACCATGTGGTTAGCCAGTGAAATCGATGTTGGGTTAAGCAGTCGAGAGTAAATATCGTGCAGCGGCTCCTTACCATTAAACGCATCTTCAATCCATTCTGTACACGCAAACAAATAGGTCGCGGTACGTGTAATCACAGGGCTCGCAGAGAAAATAGCAGCGACATTATCGAAGATAGGATACGCACCTTTGGATGCAAAATTACCATTATTGGTGGCAATAGACTGGTAAGTGGCGCGCATTGGGTTTTGCAGATTGTCGAGGATCTTAGCGATCTGGAATGACAAAAAACGTTTGGCGTTAAACCAAGCGATTCGGTCGCTCTTATCGAGCTCTGAAAGGCCATCAACCGTCAATGCCCAAAGATCGTGTGTCTTGGTATTGGCTTTGTACAGTGTCGTCGCCAGTTCGATAAGCGTGACGCCGTAATCACTGTTTGGGTCGATACCAAAATGCTTGGCTTGCTCAATGGCAAGGGCTTCTGCTTGTTCGAGTTTGGTAGTTTTACGCAGCGGGCTAAGTTGAGTTGAAGTATTCATAATTCCTAAGTCATTCCATGCTGGTTGTTCCTCCTTTAATTTTAGTTTTGCGCGGATGTTAAAAATTGCTATTTGCGAAGTAAGACATACACTTTGAGCAATAATATTGCCAAATTAAAATCAATATTGATGGAATATGCCAATGGACGAGATCGATAAGAAAATACTGGCTGAACTGCAAAGCAACGCTAGACTGACTAATCAAGAGTTGGCCGACCGAGTAGCACTGTCGCCCTCTCCTTGCTTACGCCGAGTTCGAGCATTAGAGAAACAAGGGATTATTCGCGGCTATCACGCCAGTGTTGACCAAGAAGCGTGTGGCCTGCCAGTCAATGTGTTTGTGTTGGTGAAACTTGAAAAGCCGACAGAAGAGAACATGCGAGACTTTGAACAGCACATCGAAGTGATTGATGAAGTGTTAGAGTGCTTTCTAATGACGGGCAATCACGACTACCTATTGCATGTAGTCAGCGAGTCGCTAAAAAGCTACGAGCAGTTTATCCGCAAGCAATTAACCCGCCTGCCCAATATTGCTTCGATTGAATCCAGCTTCGCCTTCGGTCAGGTAAAAACAAAGACCAAGCTGCCAGTCAGGTAATGAGTGTCACGATAACTTGGGTTTAAAGACCTCTAGATCATTATCGGCACATATAGAGCTCTGTCCATTGCTACTGAGTCAGTGCCACCTAGTTTCCGCGCCTAAGCCATAGAGTTAATCGCTTGGGTCAACGTTTATTAACCAGTCTTGGTTGCTTCCAGTATATTGAGATGCCCTAGGTCTCATTGTCGTGAATTCGGTTTTCGATAGCCCGAAATTTCCTTTATTTTCAAAGCTGTTTTGTTATATTCATGTGAAACATTACTAATATAAGAAATGGCTTAAATGATAAAACAAAGTTGTACTTTTTTAACGTCACTGTCGCTGCTGCTATCCGCTAGTACTTTTGCATACGATCTTGAGATAGAAGCTTTTGAAGGCGAAGAACTCGCACTTTTAAAGAACGCAGAAACGTCTAGCGATAACGAATTGCTAATGCAGGCTGCTAACCTTTTAATTGAAGATTCAATGTATGAAGAGAACTTACAACGCGGATATGAGTACATGAATCAAGTAGCGGAATCTGGTGAGGTAAAAGCGATGATTACCTTGGCAGATAATTATTACTACGAAGAGCAATACGAAAAAGCACTGGCTTGGTACCACAAAGCTGAAACCAGCAAAGACCCTTATGTGCTCTACTCATTAGGCGTAATGTATTTTGATGGTGAAGGTACACCTGTCGACCTAAAGAAAGGCAACGATTATTACCTAGCTTCTGCAAAAGCGAGGTATTCTGACGCTATGTATCAACTCGCATTTTCATACGATGAAGGTCAAGGCGTCGCTCAAGACTTCTCCAAATCTGCGTATTGGTTTGAGCAATCGGCTAACTTAGGCGATGCAAGTGCTATGTACAATTTGGGTATTTCTTACCTAAATGGACAAGGCGTTGAAAAGAGTTGCTCTAAAGCGATGCAATTATTTAGCAAAGCCATTGAAGAAGATGAACATACACTTTCTTATGTGAAGATGGGTGATATTTACTCTTCTACGCGATACAAAAAACCGTGTGGTTTCAAAACTACAGACGCAAAAAAAGCATTAGAGTATTACACTCACGCCGCAATGCAGGGCAACGATTATGGTCAATATTCCGTTGGTTACGCCTACCGTAATGGTCACGGTACATGGAGCGATTTTGTTAAAGCGCTAGCATGGTTTGAAGTCGCACAGGAATACGGAAACTCGGATGCAGAGAAAGAGATAATCGACGTGAAACAGTACATGTCGAAAGAAAACATTGCCGCAGCTGCGCAGCTTAAAGACTCTTTAATCGAAGATATCTGGTAAGGATAGTAACGACTCTAATTGTCATGGACTAGAACACTTCTATCCAATTACCCGTTAGAGATCGGTTTATTGTAACAGCCTCAAAACTAAGGCCTCGCACACGCGAGGCCTTAGTTTTATCTACAGAGCAGCTTATTCGCAACCCATTATTCAATTAACCAATCAACCGCTCCAAACCCACTGAATCACTCTCAGTCCATGCGGGTAATGAAGGTTTGTTCGTCATCGACAAAAGCCACATAGTCGCCGTGATAGATAAACACCCGACCTCGCCCTTCCACTATGCACGCAAGCTGTGGGTTCAAATCTTCGTCAAGATTTTCACTTTGATACGTGCCGGTATCGGTGATCACACCGCGGAGTTTAGGTAAAAATCCATAGCTGCGCTTGGCTTGATCAATCAGGCTCAATTCACTGGCGGTCGAGAAGTAAGATGGGATGGGGCCTGCATCTTCGATAAACATAGTTTTCAGTTCTTCAAAAGCTGTAATCACCAGCCAGTCGATGCCGTTAACGTGATGGATAAACATTGTTTATAAATACCTAGATTCTCGATAATTCTGATGCGGGGATTCTATCACTATCAGAGGCGATTTGCGGCAGAACCCTATTTTCTTTTATCTTCCTGTTTTTAAGAGGATGCATAGCTGATCTTCATCGTGAGTTGGACGTATAGGTTTCTTAAACAAAAAGGAAATACTATGGCCAACGTCTACGTCAGCATCGGAAGCAACATTAACCGCGAACACCACGTCACAGAATCTCTCAACGCATTGAATGACCGCTTTGCACCGCTGCACATTTCTAATTTCTACGATTGCGAGCCTGTCGGTTTCGAGGGGGACAACTTCTTAAACCTTGTCGTTGGGTTTGAATGTGACCTCCCTGTCGCAGAGTTGGTTCAGGTTCTACATCAAATCGAAGCAGAGAATGATCGCAAGCGTCAGACCAAAGCCTATGCTTCACGCACGATGGATATCGACATCCTTCTTTATGGTAATCAAGTCGGCATTATTGATGGCGTAGAGCTGCCTAGAGGCGAAATCACCGAGTACGCATTTGTGCTCAGGCCGTTAGTTGATGTTGCCGCGCAAGAACGCCACCCCACTCTAGACATCTCGTTTCAGCGGCTCTGGGAAAACTTCGATCAGTTAAGTCAGAAAACCGAACCCATCCCGTTCGAGCTCAGTTTCACTTAGCCCGTACATGACTGAAAAAAGAACGGCTACAAAATGAACAACGGCTAAAGGAACGACTGAACTCTTAATCACCTGAGCTTTACTGATCTTTTCTTAAAACAAGCACGTAACTGACTTCACTTTCTAAGGATTGGACACTGTTATGAATCACAACGCCATTATCACCATTACAAACCTCAGACTAAGAACCTTCATCGGCTTCAACGAAGAAGAAAAATCTAAGCAGCAAGACATCGTTATCAATGCAGAAATCCACTACCCCGCGAACAACCTTTGTCTCTCAGATGATGTGGACAACGCGCTTAACTACAAAAACATCTGCAAGAAGATCATTCAACATGTCGAATCCGGAAGGTTCCTGCTTTTGGAAAAATTGACCAGCGACGTACTCGGCATCTGTATCGATCATCCATGGGTGAAATACGCTCAAGTGAGAATCGACAAGCCTCATGCGCTACGTTTTGCTGACTCTGTTTCGCTCACTCTGAGCTATGAAGCAGACAACGACAATAATTCATAAGGAGTGCGTCATGCTGAACACAGAAGCCGAAAAAGTAAGAGAAGCTTTGCTCGCAAGAGGACTTGAAACTCCGATGACACCGAGCGAAATGAATCCCAACCAGAAGTACAACCGCATCAAAGGACTGTTGACGGAAGTTGTCAGTACGCTTGGGCTGGATTTAAAGTCGATTGCCCAGTTTAGCCTGTGCCAAATGGTATCCTCTGTCTATCATCTCTTGTGAACGATCAAACTCTAAGGTGCCACAAGCATTGCGTGGGATCTCAAGCGTAATATCGGCGGGATAAGCGGCCAATTTTTGGCGAGCAATGGTCGATTGCATCGCATCAAACGCTTGGTTGGCAATGTCGTAGGCTGCAAAGTTAAAGCTCATTTTACTTTTTACACTGCTACCTAGATTATCGATAAAGTGAACAACCTTCTCATGCAAATTGCTCTCTTTGGTAGGTAGGGAAACCGGTATCACTTCCTGTTGAAGCATCTCAGGTTCACCACCTAAGTTCACAGCCAGAGTAAAGTCTGTCTTATCACTAAAGGTAGGCGCAATCGGTACGGGATTGAGCACTCCGCCATCAATCAGCACTTCGCCATTAATCACATGAGGCGTGAAGAACAATGGCAAAGAGATAGAAGCGCGAATGGCATCAAACAGAGAGCCTGATTGCAGCCAAACCTCTTTTTCATCGGCGACGTTAGCGGCAACCGCGGTATAAGGGATAGGCAGTTCTTCAATTGAAATCTCACCGATCAATCCACGCAGTGTATCGATGATCTTGTCCCCTTTGAAGATACCACTCGATTGCCATGAAAAATCCAACATCATCGCCATATCCGATTGGTCGATACTGGTGACCCACTCTTCAAATTCATCCAACTTACCCGCCGCATAGACACCACCGATAAGTGCGCCAATTGAACAACCAGAGATGGATTTTATCTGGTAGCCATGCTCAATTAACCAACGGATGATTCCAACGTGAACCAAGCCTCTTGCGCCACCACTGCCAAGTACCAACGAGATCGTTTTTTCCATCGTACTCATCCTTTAATTCATTAGCTCTTCAAAGCTTTGGGCAAAAATTATATCACTTCGTGTCAGTGTAAGCTGTGTAATGCTTTGAAAACTGCACCACCTGCGTGCCTAAATGTGTCGCGGATTGAGATCGGGCAGCTTAAGTTGATTGCTGAAACTCATAGACTTTAGACTACCGCACTAAACTAAAAGTGAGTCATTCCAGCAAGCCTAAGCGCGACTAGGAATCTGGTTTCCACGAGCGCTTGATACAAAAAAGGTCGCCCACTTGAAAGCGAGCGACCTCTTGTTGTTCATTGTGTTTTTTAACTCATCCTGTAAGTGAGAACAAAGAGTTACAACACGCGTAAGCACTCTTCTGGCGACAAGCTCAAGAGCGTATTGGCGAAGTTGATCTTCTCATCGCGCCATCTCAATGCTGCCTCTCGACCTTCTTGTGCGTGTCTGTCGGCCTCAAAATAGCTCTTTCTTGGAAGCCCGTCTGCTGGCGTCATCACCATAGACTGTTCATTCAAGCGAAGCGTAAACAAGAACTGACCACGTTGTCCGGTTTGCGCTGCTGGATGGTGCAATGTGGTATCACAGCAATAGCGCCTATCACGCAGTGCGCGGCATGTGTACTCAAAAGCATCTTGAGCACCACGCCACCAATGCTGTTCAATCCACTGTATTGAATTGCGCCTTCTAAGCTCAGATGAAGTTTGTCTTCCCCTTCATAGAGAAAGAGATCAGGCGATGCCCAATCGCTCTTTGGAATAAGCAGTTGAGTAATATCCGAGTGTTCCATGTTGGTCTCCGCAACAATGAGTGTGTTTGAGCCCACAAGGCAACGTAATGAGAATTATTATCAATAGTTTTTAACCAAAAACGTTACCCCAGAAACCACTCATCGATGGATGCTATCTGATGCTTTAACGCCAAGCATTTCTTGTTAGATATTCATTTATTACCAATAAAGCTCATCGCCTACAAATAAACAGACACATACTATCTACAGGGTCTAATACTAGTCGTCCGACTCTACGACTAATGTCTAACCGACTGAGTCTATTTGTTTTTTTTGGTTTGGTATAAGGTACTAACAACTAAATGTTAATGAATTTTTAATGATAAGTTGACGCATTGTTTTCACTTCATGCCGTGAGTCAACAACGTTTGTTGGAATAACACACCTCAGAGTGTGAACGAAAGGAATCAAAATGAGCACTACTTTAGAGTCCGCACATATACAAACAGAGAAGCCTCAAGTCCATGAGGATGAACTCACCTATGAACAACAACATAAACCAAGATCGGAATTTGATTCCCGAGAACAGTATCTAGAACACGAATTGCAAATCATGTCGCCTAAGCGCTGGCGTCCAAATTTGCCGTTTAAAGATTATCGATTTGAGATAGAAGACGCCATCCCAGCGATGGCGGCGACCATTGGTAAAGTGGTTATGGTGGGCGCTATTGCAGCCACCTTTGCTGGGGCTCTCGGATTAAATGAAGACTTCATTCTAGAAAACGTTCGTTATGAACTCCTCATCGCCTCTGTTTTCATTATTATTTTCTCTGGCTTCCTGTTGCCGACCGCGAACCTCGCAGGTACACACGGCCCACTCATTCCTTTAATTCCGATTGTGGTTGCAGCAGGCGGACACCCTATGGCGTTTGGATTGCTGATTGGCGCTTTTGGCCTAATCTTAGCCATCAGTAAAGGTGGCAGTATGTTGGCCAACCTCACCAGTAAAGGCGTATGTGGCGGATTATTGCTCTACCTTGGCTTTGTTGGAACCGCTTCTCAAGTGAAAAAGCTGTTCGCTTGGGCTGAAGGAATTGGCATGAGCCACATCGCGTTTGTCGTCATCTTTTGCACCATTATCTTGTACGCGTTATTGGAACACTTCCGCAAACGTTGGTTAGCCGTACCTCTTAGTTGTTTACTGGGTGGTACGATTGCATTTGCCATGGGTGCCCCATTTGCTTTCCACACAGAGCCAGGTTTGCCTAACATGAACCCTATGTATTGGTGGGGAGAAGATACAGGCTGGATGTTAGGCCTACCGACGATTGAACACTTCATGGTGGTATTGCCGTTTGCAATTCTAGCCGTGGCGATGTGGTCGCCAGATTTCTTAGGCCATCAAGTGTTTCAAAAAATCAGCTATCCAGAACGTACCGAGAAAGTACACATGAACATTGACGACACCATGACCACGGCTTCAATTCGCCAAACGTTCGGTTCTCTGCTCGGTGGTACTAACTTTACGTCTTCATGGGGTACTTACATCGTACCAGCGGCGATTGCTAAACGCCCTATTCCTGCCGGCGCATTGCTCACAGCTCTGTTCTGTATCATCGCCGCAGTTTGGGGTTACCCAATGGATTTAGCTATCTGGCAACCTGTATTGTGTGTAGCACTGATTGTTGGGGTATTTGTGCCATTGCTAGAAGCTGGAATGGAAATGACGCGTGAAGGGAAAACCACACAATCAGCAGCGATTGTTGTATTTTCTTCAGCGCTCGTTAACCCTGCATTTGGTTGGGCTCTCACCATGCTATTGGATAACTTAGGCTTAGTCGGTTGTAAAGAACGTAGTAGTGAGCTTAGTAAAATGAGCCGTTGGGTGTTGCCTGGCATTATGTTTATTGTGCTAAGTGGTGTAATGGCGTTGGTTGGCCTTCTACCGGGGATTCCAGCGATTATCCCAAGCTTTCGTTAAGCTCGATTAATATTTAGTTTTAGCTGGAACACAAAAAGGCCTCGCACACGCGAGGTCTTGTTTTATCTGCGTTCCAACGAACAAGCAGCTAACAATTGACGATGGCAAACCAAATCAACTAGAGAGCCATTCATCCAATATTGCGATGAATTGGGGGTTGATGAGATAACCGATGGAAGCGTGCGGATTGCTTTTTTCGTTACGAATATTGAGATTATAAATTGGGTGGATATCTTTCATTCCACCGGGTATCAGATCCAGTTTGAGCATATCTTTGAAGTCATTTTTAATTTTGCTGTCATGAGAGATAAAATCATCTTCTGCCGATATGTTTATCCATTGCTGAATGTTTAAAGGGTACTTCTTCTCATCTTTCAAGCGACTCCCTTTTAGCCTATCTTTTACGTTTTCATCGCCTAACGGTGACCCGAGCGTCAGCAATAAGTTGACCTTCTTATCCGCACCATAGTCGTGTCTATACTCTCCGTAATGAGACAACTTCCATAACACGTCATAACTGATCATCGACCCGAGACTGTGCGATACAATCATCACATCATCTTGATTATCAAGTGCTTCCTTCAGTTCAACCATTAGCCTATGTCTGACATCGCTACCAAAATAGGTATCTTCATTCCAATAATGCGCCATGTCCGGCGCGACCTTCGTTATCAGTGTCTCAGCCATACCCAGCTTTCCAAATAACGATGAAAAAGTATCTGCTAACGCCTCTTTTAGAAAACCAATTTTAGATACCTTGTTATACGTTGTTTTATTGAACTGACTTGTCTTGTACTTTTTGAGTTCAGACAACGCTTGCTGTCGACTTGCAGGGTCTTCCGTTGGTTTCTCTAACAATGTGTTTGATAGTTCTCCGTAGTAGACAAACCGTTTATCGACATCTTTAAAAGCTTGTAATGAACCTGAGTCTTCACAATCTCGCTGTAAGCCATGTTCTATAGCCTCGTACCAAAGTGCTTGAAGGGAATCTTTATCGGGCTTTTGAGCGCGACCATGAATGAATATTATTTTCTTAGCCATAGCAGAACGTCCTAAACACATAGTTAAAGTGATTATCAGTAGAAAACACCTACTAGATTCGGTCAGCCCTTACTAATAACAGTGATGCTGATTACATATCTAGGGATGGTTGATAGAGCATTTATATAACTATGAGGCCGCCGTTTAAGGACCATAAACGAATGAACGATGCGATCATTACTCGCAAATTGAAATGAATGTAGCTAGCAAAACCTCCAACTACCAAAAAGGCCTCGCAAACGCGAGGCCTTAGTTTTATCTATCAACGATTACATCTATCATTTAACAACTACGGCGCCCTACTTCACTGACTTAACCGCTTTCATCAACGTTGTGTTGAACTGCTCAGGTTGCTCTAGCATTGGGAAGTGGCCTGAGTCTTCAATGTAGTAAATGCTGTAATCCTTAATGTGTTTTTTGTTCGCTTCTGAATCCGTTGGCCATAGGCGAGCGTTAACCAATATTACTGGTACATTCACGTTCTCATACACGCGGTGGGCTTCGCGTGTCACGTATTGGCCTAGATAATGGCGGAACTGGTTTATCGCGATAGCTGGCGGTGCTGAGGCCATGTCTTGCGTTACCCAGTAAAGTAAATCCGCGTCTACGTCTTTTGGTAGCGAGTCTTTCACGAACGCAGTAATGCCCGCTTGGAAGTCTGCTTCAAACGGTTTGGTCATTGCATCTAGGTCGCTTTGTGAAACGGCTAGTGCGACGTTTTGCGATGTATCGACACCAATAATGCCCTTCACTCTTTTTGGCATCAGTTTAGCGGCTTCTGCAATTACGCCACCCGCCATGGAATGGCCGACTAAGATGACGGATTCGAGTTGTTCTTTCTCGATGACTGCTTTGATGTCTTCAGCGAACGCAACCATGGTGTACTCTTCGCGGTTGAATGACGAGTTACCGTGCCCTGCTAAGTCCATGGTGATCACTGGATACTGCTTTGAAAACTCACTCACTTGGTTTTGCCAAAGCCTCCTGTCTAAGCTCCAGCCGTGAATGAAGATCAACGCTGTATCCCCACTCCCACTTTTGCCATACGCAATTTGCTCACCATCGTGAGATATCGCAATACCATACTTAACCGTTGAATCATTAGCCATGGCATTAAAGCTACCAAGTGTCATAAATACCAAGAGTGTGATGTTTCGAATTAAACGTTTCATAGTGTCTCTCTACTTACTTTAGACGGAACACAGAAAGCGTCCCTCTCAATCAATATAGTCACTATAAAGTGTGAAGCTGTAGTCGGGTCAAGTAGACCTATAGCAATAACTAAGTTGGGGGAAGAAAACGTCTTTGGTTAACAGTTAATTCGTTGTCCCAAACCATATCACGACTAGTTTAATACTCGATTCAGTTACAACAAAAGGGAACATATAGTAAACCTTAGAAATATTAACTTTATCGTCAGTGGCGGACGCATATTAAAGTGCCATGCTCGACAATTATGAGAAGCAAAGATCAAATAATTTCAGTTGTCTGTCTCATTACCTAACCTAGCAGTTTGACCCTACTAATTTAAGGGAATAGTGTAATCATAAAAGATACAACGACAACATAAGGTTAAGGAATAACACTTGGCAAATCCAATAATCATTAAAAACAACTTAAAAGTTGGTGACCTTGATGCTGAAACTGATACCAGTCTACTAGAAACGTGTTTTATAGATAAAGGCTATATAAGTCAGTTAATGGACGTGAGAGACCCGTTATCTATAGTATTAGGACGAACTGGCGCAGGTAAAAGCGCTCTGATTTATAAAATATCTCAGTTGGCCGAAAAATCAAAGCAAATAGATCCCAATGATATATCAGTTAGATTTTTAGAGCATTCAGATATAATCCAATTCCTCGATACTTTAGACGTTAACCTAGATCTTTTCTACCGCCTATTATGGCGGCATATCCTTATAGTTGAATTATTGAAGCTTCGATACAATATAAAAAATGAAAATGATAACCGCAATTTCTTTGACAGCATTAGCGATTACTTCCGTAGAGACACGGTTAAGAAAAAAGCTATTGAATACTTCAGAGAATGGGGTGACAAGTTTTGGTTAGACACTGACGAACATTTGAAAGTAATCACTCAGAAGCTAGAAAATGATACTAAAGCCAATTTAGGTGCAAAGTACAAAAGCATCTCTTTTAGTGTTAGTGGGGCTGAAAAACTCTCCGACGAACAAAAGACAGAGATAAAACAAAGAGCAAGTCAAGTAGTAAGCAGTCTTCAAATAAAAAAGTTAAATGAGATGTTAGACCTGATCGCTGAACACTCATTCAATGACTCTCAACAAAAGTTTTACCTCGTGATTGACCAACTTGATGAAAGTTGGGCCAATACGCTTACAAGGTGTAAATTCATTAGAGCTCTAATAGAAGAAATAAAGATTTTTAGGAAAATTGAAAACATTAAAATCATTGCTGCAATGCGTAAGGATTTATTAGATTTGGTATTTGATAAAACACGTGGAGCCGGTTTCCAAGAAGAAAAGTATGAATCGTATATATTGCCAATACAGTGGACGCGAGATGAATTAACTGAGTTGGTAGAAAGACGCGTCAAAGAAGTTTTTAAGCGCCAGTACACTAATGAAGAAGTTGCATTCAAAGACATATTCCCATCTGCTACAAAGGGAGGAGGTCAATTAGCGATTGACTTTATTATGGAACGCACACTTTTTCGTCCGAGAGATGCTCTTCAATTTATAAATGAGTGCTTTAAAGTTTCATATGGAAGAGAACGAATTTCTTGGCGATCAATTTATGCAGCCGAAGCTCAGTACTCAGAAAAACGATTAAAGTCACTCAAAGAAGAATGGGGCGAAGTCTACCCTTCATTTGACGAAACGATTGAGATCGTAAGAGGATTGCAAACGTCTTTTAAACGGTCCGACCTTTCTGATGCACGACTAGAACATATAATTACGGATCTTTATGACCAACAAACGGATGACCCTTGCGTACTTGCAGCCAAAGAGTACTTTGATAACACGGGAGATATTAAGCAAACAGAGATTTTAAACAAAATTCTAATTTGTCTTTATCGGGTTGGCGCTATTGGAATAAAAATCAGTGCATTAAGCACATTTATGTGGTCTTTCTTTGACCAAAGTACCGTAAGTCGAGGGGAAGTTAGACGAGCCTCTCAAATCAAAGTACACAAAATGCTATATCGCTCATTAGATATCGAAGTAACAGGTTCCGAAAGATTTGAATCGATAGAGTCCGAAGAAGAATATCATTAATGTAACATTTGCCACGAGCTATAGTTGATGTCATGTTTTAATTACGAACGCTTGTGGCTGAATAGCACATATTTATAAAGAATAACCAGAAACACTGAGCATAAGTACAATCCAACACCTAGAAAAACCTTGAGTTTGATTTATCAATAGACCATAAATTTACAATTAAAAGCAACAATTACCACATTATATTTATCCTAACTATTACAACCGAACAAACTCTGCCTAACAAAGTTATTAATTGAGTAAATTATCATTTATTAGTTATTCATATAGGTTTTTAAATTCATATGATAAGATACTATCTGTCTATATTAATAATAAATTAAGAAAAAACGCGGATGCATCGATTCCTTTTATTCCTCAGTTTCCTACTGTTACCAACAATCCCCCAAGCCATCGCAACTCCTAAAGAGTCTTTGACACCACTAGCTGATGCCTACATTGACCAACATGGAATAAAAAACTCAGTTGCTCAACTTCTAGTGACAGGAATCATTGCAGATTACAATAACTTTAGAACTAACAGAAAAACTCAAGAGCTGCTCAACTTAAACGTTGGCGGTATTATGCTCAATGCATACAATCTACCAGCGAAAAGCCTATCTGAAACTGATAGCAGAGATAAAGCCCTCCAGATTATTAGAGACTTTACGGAGTCAGTTAGAGGAATGCACCGTGACGGAAACAATTTGTTGTTTGCTGCAGATTTTGAAAGCTATAGATTTTCATCCATAAGATTTCCTTTAGTTCCCCCACCTAGTGCAATGACAATTACAGCAAACAATTCGACTAAAGTTGCTTATGACGTTGGAAATGATGCTGGAAAACAACTAAAGAGTGTGGGAGTTAACATGCTCCTTGGTCCTGTCTTTGATAAAGATGTCAATACTCAAGGTGTGAGAAACACTACCTTGAGAAATAGAAGCTTTGGTGGCTCTGAAAAAATAATTTCTATCATAGCTTCTGAATTTATCCGAGGAGCTAAAAACCATAATATAGCTGTTATAGCAAAACACTTCCCAGGATATAGGTTTGCTCAAAGTAATCCACACTATACAAATGAAGTCGGAATAAATGCGACTAGTGAAACAATCATCAGCAACTTACTACCTTTTAAAAACACTATAAATATAATTTCAGGAGTAATGACTTCACACCTATATTTAAATAAATCATATAGACCTCTAACCGTAAGCAAAAAAAGCTTACAGACTCTAATTGACAACGAATCACTTAGCCTAATTAGAAATAGAGTCATCATGACCGATGACATATCAAACATGCGCTCTATTAACGACTATAAAAACAAGTCAAAGTTAAACAACGCAAAGCTAGTAATTAGCGCTTTTGAAGCAGGCCATGACATCATCCTAATCAGTCACCTCGAACATCATAGTAACAATAATTTCACAGTGGATGATGTAAAAGAGTCGATCGATGAACTGGCAAATTATAGTAAAAGTGACCAAGGGTTAAAGAGAATTAAGTCTTCTCTAGAAAAAGTATTATCTATGAAAGAATCAGTATCTAAGCCTATAAAAGCTAATGTTACTGGAAAAGATATAGACGATATTAATAATAGGTTTATGGCAGTTTTAGAAGCTGGCACATTAAAGCTAAGCTCTTCCAATGAAACAAATAATTATAATTTTATAGATGATGTTGAGTCATCAAACAAGATATTTATAGTTGGGGAAGAAAAATACTTTCCGGAAATGAAAAATATAATTAGTGAAGATGGACTAATTGAATACAAAACTTTATCTTCATTTAAATCAAAACATTCCAAATCAAAAAGTCAAATATCAAAAATAGGTATGGATATATCCGAATTAGTTAAGGATGGTAACTATCTTGTTTTTCTTGTATCAAACTTAGATTCATTTAATATTTTAGACTCATTACGATTTAATAACATTGATTCCAATCGAGTACTAATTTCCGTACACGGAACAACGATGCCAATCAAAACTGAAACCTTACTACACTTTCAAGTTATCAGTAACTTTGACGATGCACCACACTCCACACGACCACTAGCTCTTATCTTAAAAGGGATCATTGAACCAAGAAAACTTCATAACTCACCAATTGAGATAGGTTCAGGAGCTATATTTAAGCTTGATGACAGAAAAAAAATAGCATCAAATATAGATGATGGTAAGTTAGCAAAAGAATTATCTGAAAAGAATTTGGCTACTCAAAAAAACAACATATTAGTATATGTCTTTATAATTCTATCTTTGATTTTTGTAACATTTATATCTCTTAGTATATTTTCTTGTCATGCAAAAAGCCATGAGGAAACAATTAGCAGGAAAGCTTTTTGGAAGGAAGCAATCGTTAGTAAAAATTACTATAAGCGAAAAGGCTTAGTAGCTCTATTAATAATATGCTCTTTTTCATTACCGATTTTAGCTGCCAGCCCAGGGGATTTTAGCGAATTTGTAACATCATCAGATTATCAAGTACAAACAACTATGGTAAAAAAGCTATTTGATTTTCTGGTATGGCTAGACAAGCAACTTGTTAACCTTATGTCATTCCTCCCTTAAACCTCAAGTGCAGGTAATATTATTTCAAATAATTACTTAAACCAAGGACCTAGCAATTTTTATGTCTTTGATTTTCTGTCCGTCAGGTGCGATTAGCGGTAAGGTACTGTGGTAAATTTTTCATGAACTTAAATGTGAGTGAATCCAAACCCATATAAGTCTTTATGATTAATTTAATATGACAAGTAGTAGAGTCCCAGTCCTTTACTCAAATAACATGAAGTTGCAAATTAAACCCTAGCAGCCTTTCACTAAATTGCTTACTATTTATTTTCTATCAAAACAAAAAAGGCCTCGCAATGCGAGGCCTTTGGTTTTCACTCTATCAGAAGAAATTAGTCGCGAAGTGCTGCGCCGAATTTCTCTGAGATTGAAGCTACGATAGCATCTACTGAACCAGCGATGTCTGCATCTTCAAGTGTGCGCTCTACAGACTGTAGGCTAAGTGCAATTGCTAGGCTCTTCTTACCTTCTTCAACGCCTTGACCAACGTATACGTCGAACAGTTTAGCGCCTGTTAGGAATTCGCCACCCGCAGCGATACACGCTTCAACGATGTCGCCAGAAGCTACTGCTTCGTCAACAACAACGGCGATATCACGACGGTTTGCAGGGAACTTAGATACGGCTACTGCTTCTGGAAGCACGCGAGTGTTGATAGCTGCCCATTCGATTTCGAATACGATAGTACGGCCGTTAAGACCAAACTTACGCTCTAGTTCTGGGTGAACAGTACCAATGATACCCACTTCCCTTTCTGTTTCTAAACCAGCGTCTACTACGATAGCCGCAGTTTGACCTGGGTGAAGTGCTGGGTGCTTCGCTGCTTTGAAGCTGTATGCGATTTCGTTTGCAGAAAGCTCAAGAACGGCTTCTAGGTCACCTTTAAGATCGAAGAAATCTACAGTGTTAGTTGCAATGTCCCAGTGCTCTTCGCCACGAGTACCAGAGATAACGCCCGCAAGCATCATTTCTTGGCGCATGCCGTTTTCAGCCGTTGCTTCAGGGATGAAACGTAAGCCTGATTCGAATAGACGAACGCGAGACTGTTGACGCTTCTGGTTATGAACAACTGTGTTTAGTAGACCTTGGATTAGGCCAAGACGCATTGCTGACATGTCCGCAGAGATTGGGAATGGCAGGATTAGCGGCTCAACACCAGGTACAACAAGTTTTTGCTGCTCTGGTTCTACGAAGCTGTATGTGATTGCTTCGTGGTAGCCACGGTCTACAAGAAGGTCACGAACGCGCTTAAGCGGTTGGTTAGCTTCTTTGTGGTCATTCATTTTAAGTGCCGCTTTAGGCGCTTGGTTTGGAATGTTATCGTAACCGTAGATACGACCTACTTCTTCAATTAGGTCTTGCTCGATTGCGATATCAAAACGCCAAGATGGAGACGTTGCCGTCCAACCTGCGTCTGTGCTCTCGCTCTCTTCAACAACAGCTACTTCACAACCTAGGCGAGTAAGAATTTCCACTATGTCTGTAGATGGGATTTCGTGACCTAGTAGGCTATCTAGCTTAGCGCGACGTAGAGCAACTACGTTTGCTTTAGGAAGATCAGCTTCAGATTCGCTGCCGTTTACTAGCGCAACTTCACCACCGCAGATTTCAACTAGAAGCTGTGTTGCACGCTCCATTGCTGCTGCTTGTAGTGTTGAATCAACACCACGTTCGAAACGTAGAGAAGAATCAGTGTGAAGGCCGTAAGCACGTGCGCGACCACGGATGTGATCCGGTGCGAAGAATGCTGCTTCAAGAAGTACGTCAGTCGTTTCAGTAGTAACACCTGAATCTTGACCGCCAAAGATACCAGCGATTGCTAGTGCTTTTTTTTGGTCAGCGATAACAAGTGTGCTGCTGTTTAGTTCAGCTTCGTTGCCATCTAGAAGTGTTAGCTTTTCGCCCTGCTCTGCTAGACGAACCACGATACCGCCTTCGATCTTAGCGAGATCAAATGCGTGCATTGGTTGGCCTTGCTCTAGCATCACGTAGTTTGTGATGTCTACAACTGGGTCGATTGAACGGATACCACAACGGCGCAGTTTTTCTTGCATCCAGATTGGAGATTCCGCTTTCACGTTTACGTTCTTAACCACACGGCCAAGGTAACGTGGACAAGCATCAGTTGCTTTGATTTCAACAGATACTGTGTCTTCAATGCTTGTTGCAACAGCTTCAACTGTTGGCTCTGTAACGTCTGCGCGGTTTAGTACGCCAACTTCACGAGCAAGGCCACGGATGCTGAAGCAGTCTGCGCGGTTTGCTGTTAGGTCTACGTCGATAGTTACGTCGTTAAGCTCAAGAAGCTCACGTACGTCCATACCTAGCGTTGTGCCTTCTGGCAGCTCAAGGATGCCGTCAGACTCTACGTCGATACCTAGCTCAGAGAAAGAACAAAGCATGCCGTGCGATGGAACGCCACGTAGTTTTGCTTTCTTGATTTTGAAGTCACCAGGAAGTACTGCGCCAACTGTTGCTACTGCTACAGTTAGGCCAAGACGACAGTTAGATGCACCACATACGATGTCTAAAAGCTCTTCTTCGCCGATATCAATTTTAGTTACTTGTAGTTTGTCTGCGTCTGGGTGCTGACCGCACTCAACCACTTTACCTACTTTAACGCCGGTGAATTCACCAGCAACAGGTTCTACATCGTCAACTTCCAAACCAGCCATAGTGATTTGGTGAGCTAGCTCTTCGCTGTTAATTGCAGGTTTAACCCACTCGCGTAGCCAAGATTCACTGAATTTCATAGTTTTGACTGCCCCGGATTACTTGAATTGTTTAAGGAAACGAAGGTCGTTCTCGAAGAACGCACGAAGGTCATTTACGCCGTAACGAAGCATCGTTAGACGCTCTACACCCATACCGAATGCAAAACCAGAGTATTTCTCAGGGTCGATGCCAACAGAGCGAAGTACGTTAGGGTGAACCATGCCACAGCCTAGAACTTCTAGCCATTTGCCATCTTTACGTTTCACGTCAACTTCAGCTGAAGGCTCTGTGAACGGGAAGAATGAAGGGCGGAAACGCACTTCAACTTCTTCTTCAAAGAAGTTACAAAGGAAATCGTTAAGAATGCCTTTAAGTTGTGCAAAGTTTACGTTCTCATCAACTAACATACCTTCCACTTGGTGGAACATTGGCGTGTGAGTTTGATCGTAGTCGTTACGGTAAACACGACCCGGAGCAATGAAGCGGAAAGGCGGTTTGCCGTTTTCCATCGTACGGATTTGAACACCAGAAGTGTGCGTACGTAGCATTAGATCAGGGTTGAAGAAGAAAGTATCGTGATCAGTACGAGCTGGGTGATCGTCTGCGATGTTTAGTGCATCAAAGTTGTGGAATGCATCTTCGATCTCAGGGCCAGACTCAGTGCTAAAGCCAAGCTCACCAAAGAACTGTTCGATACGCTCAACTGTGCGAGTTACTGGGTGAAGACCACCGTTCTCAATGCGACGACCTGGTAGGCTCACATCGATAGTTTCTTCAGCTAGTTTCGCTTCAAGCTCTGCACGTTGAAGTGCGTCTTTGCGAGCTGCGATCGCTTGTTGAACAGCACCTTTCGCTTTGTTGATCTCTTGACCAGCAGTGCGACGCTCTTCAGGTGGAAGTTTACCTAGGCTTTGTAGTTGAAGAGTTAATTCACCCTTCTTACCTAAATACTGAACTCGCACTTCATCAAGTGCGACTAACGAATCTGCTGTATCAATAGCAGTCGTTGCATTAGCAATGATCTCTTCTAGATGTTGCATCATTTCCTCATCTACCAGTTGGTAGTGTCCGTATCGGATGATTAGTTTTTTTAGATAGCTACACATAGTAATCAAACACGCTACCAATGCCAAATTGAATCGTTAAAAGAGCAAGTTATTGACTAAAAACACGGCAAATTTAACGTTAGGAATCAGAAATTCATTCAAATCAGCAAAATCAAAGAGAAACGGATACATAAACGTCACCAAGTGAGACAGTTTGATTACATTCGGCGAACCTTAGCTGAGGCTGTGATGTTCACAACAGATAGATATGGAGAGTGGAACTGAGGAAGTAAGCCAAAGAGCGAGGTTTGAAGCCATCGCTCCCTGGTTTTCTGATGAGATCGGTTTGCAAAATAGATGGCGAATCAAAATCGCGAATCTTTAGAAATAGTACTCCAACGCTACCTCAACAAAATCATCCTTGCGAGCGAAGAACAGCAAATCCTCTGGGGTTTCGTTCTCAAACAACCAAGCGTTTAATCGCCACTTGAGATTGTTATTGATTCGGCTTGATGCTTCCAGCTTTGCACTGTAGACATCGCTGCTGTCTAAGTCTTGAGTGATGCCTGTAAGCACTTCGGTGCCGTCTTCATCATTCAAGGCGAAGCGAGCCCCGAGGAACACATCGTTTTGGCCGATGGTTTGGGCATTGTTACCTCTGCTGTCATACAAGTATTCAGCAATGAAGCCAATGTCCCAATACGATTCAAGCGCCCCAACCCATGTGTATTCAAAGCCTGTCGCGACGCCTGTGTGGTTGTCGTAGCTGTCGCGATAAATGCTTTCAAGCTTCCATAACCAGTCACCAATAATACCTTGCACATCGAGTCCGAAGTGCTGCATTTGTGCGTAATACGGCTTGAGCTCATTACCTTCAACACGATAATAAGGGTCGCGATTTGTGCCGCCTAAGTAGCTTAAACCGACATCCCAATCACCGTACATTTGGCTATAGCGCAGCGCGACATCAACGTGCTTTTCTTCTCTCGAAGATTCGTAAAGCGCATCATCCGATACAGGCACGGTTGGCCTTAATCGACCGTCTTCCCCTGCAAAGGTACGCTCACGAAAATACGGCAGTAACATGGCATCGATGGTTCCCCAGTCTTTGATTGAGGTGAAGTGCACCATAGGCTGACCTAACTTGGATTCACCATCGACCGATTCAATGGCATCGGTTTGGTTTACCACATCCACCAAGTGCGCCGATTCAGTGACACCCCAGAACACCTTGCCAACACCTGCGCGCAGTTCATAATCGTCCCAATAATTGAGATACAGAGCTTCACGAACGTCGCCATGGGTGCGCTCATCATCTTCACTGTCTAGACGGTAAAACGGCGTGAAGGTAAAGCTGCCATTGCCCTCTTGTTGCTCCCAATAAAACTCTGGTTGCAACACCAGTGAGCTTTGCCCTTTATCTTGCCCTTGCAAGCCGTTGCTAAAGAACTGCCTGTGTTCGAGGTTAACCTGCCCTGCGAGTTCCGTGGTGACCTGTTCTACGAACTCAGAGCTAAATCCAGCCGCCACACATGGCAAAGACACCTGCATAAGCCCAACAGTCGCTGCCAAGGTTAAAGATAACTGCGTTCCTGTTAACACAATCCTTTTCATATTCTTGCCTTACTTTGCACGTTTCAGTGTGTTTTTCTGGAAATCTTTGTCCTTAAGACCGGTTTGGAAGGCTAAATCTGTCGTGGTTAAAACGGTACTTTTGCCTGTTTGGTGGTTCTGCATCGACATGGTGTGCGCGCGCCAGTATTGGTTTAGGTATTGTTTGTAGTCTTGGAATGACAGGGTTTTCAACAATGCGCCTTTACGGTCGTAAAACTCCACTTGAACGGGGCGGTAATATTGTTGGTCTAGCCATACTTTCTGCATGGTGTAGCCAGAGTTTTTATCGGTCGGTACTTGCTCTAAAACAAAGGTATCAACACCTTCAATTTTGGCGTCTTCAATGTAGTTGAAGGTGTACTTTTCTAGCTCAAACGAGCTCAAGTCCTCGTAAGCAAATTCACTGCCCATAAACGGGCCCGATTTGTTACGTGAAGATATACGTTTTACACGCTTCAACGCAGGTAAATACAACCATTGGTCATCCGATTTAGAGATGTGTGAATGGTTTAAGAAAGCCGTGCCTTTTACGTCGCGAGGCTCATCAAAAATCGTCAGCCCTTTGTCACCATCGTCATCCACTTCTAACGATTTCAATCGCATTAGGCGTGTGCTGCTTTCGCCTTGTTTGTTGCGAAGTAGCATTTCCATGGTTGCGACAGAATCGCCCCACCCCATATCAACGGTTTTACGTTGCTCGGCAATCTCTAGGCCTTTCGCAGGGTCGGCTAATGCAGGGAAAGCTGCGAATGTACCTATTGTTAAGGTGCCGACGCTTAATGAGCTGACAGTAAGTAATGTAGTAACGAATGATTGTTTAACGCTTTTCATAAATTTCTCCTTGAGTCAGCCCACCGCAGCAGGCTGACGATTCCTTATTTGGTTGAAGTAGTCAGTTCACCCGTTGGGCTAGCTTGCGCTGATTTAGATGGCTCTGTTTTAGATGATTGTGATTCGTGCTGAGGTTTATCTGCATAGTGAGTCTGTTTGTCGAAGATCATCAGTAAGCTCGGTAGCAAGATGAAGTCGACCACCAGCGCAATGAAAATCACAATCGCGCTGAGCAAGCCCATGTCGGAATTGAGTCTGAAGCTCGACATCGCCAATACAGAGAAACCCGCCACAAGCACGACTGTGGTGATCCACAATGCGCGGCCAACGGTGTGGAAAGCGTAACGAACCGCTTCTTCTGCTGATTTCCCTTCCATTCTGGCGCGTTGGTATTTACTTAAGAAATGCACTGCATCATCGACCACGATACCCAATGTAAGCGTGACTACGACCGACAAACCCAAGTTGATTTCACCTGAGATCAACGCCCACAAACCAAAGCCGATAATTGCCGGGGCAATGTTTGGCACTAGGCTGATGATGCCTAAGCGAACCGAGCGCAATGCGAAGATCATCAGGCCAGAGATAAGCACTAAGGTGATAGGCAAAGTTGATAACATGCTCGCCATGTTGGTTTCGCCAATGTGAGCAAACATCAGTGATGGGCTCGACGCGACCACTTCATACTGAGGTGCATTAGCTGCAAACCATGAGTAAATGCGCTCTTCGAGTTCTACCAATTCCACACTGCCTAGGTTGTCGACCGTGAGTACCATTTTGATCGATGACTTATCGACGTTGATCTGGTTGTTCAAGTCCAAGCCATACGGCAAAGACATTTCGTAAAGCAGCAGGTATTGCGCGGCAAGTTCACGGTTAAGTGGCAGTTGGTAGTAACTGTCATCATCGCCGTGCATGTTCTTGTTCAAACGCATGTAAACATCAGAAAGCGTTGCCACATGGTCGGTTTCTGGTTGTACGCGTAGCCAATCGGAAAAGTCACCAATCGCTTGTAAGAATACAGGATCAGCAATCGCTTGAGACTCGTTGGTTTTGACCGCAATGCTGATGGTGGTCATGCCACTTACGGTCTGTTCCATGAAGTCCGCTGCTTGTCTGAATTCGCTTGAGGTATCGAAATACTTCACCGATTCATCATTCACTTTGTTCAATGGAATTAACGCGGCTGCACCCACAATCACTAGAGTCGAAATAGGCAGCAGAGCTTTGCGGTTGGTCACCACAAAGTCGCCCAGTCTATCCATGAAAGTGACTTTGTTTTGTGCCGCCCCTTTTCCTTGCGTAGATAAGTTCGCTGGCAAGGTCTTCACTGGCAATAGTTTTAACAGCGCAGGCAGCATAGTCACAGAGAGGAAACATGCGATGAGCACGCCCAATGCCGACAAGTTACCGAAGTCTCGCAATACTGGAGAATCCGACATGTTCATCATCAAGAAACCAATCGCGGTGGTGACAGAAGTAATTAAGATCGGCATCGCATTAAGCTTGATGCTGTATTGAATGGCTTGTGCTTTCTCCATCCCGCGCTGCATGGCTTGTCTCATGGTCACAATCACGTGAACACAATCAGCAACGGCAAGGGTTAGTACTAAGGTTGGAACGTTGACCGTTGCGGTGCTGAGGAACATCCCTGCCCAGCCAGACAAACCCATGGTCGCAACAATCGAAGAGATAATCACAACTAAGGTAGCCACCACGCTAAAGAACGAGCGCAACATAAAGGTCAGGAACACCAATACCACCAACAGCATTAACGGCACGAGTGTTGAGCTGTCTTCTTGAGCCGACATCATAAACGCGTTGTTCATGGCAATGATGCCCGCTTTATGGAATTCGACGCTCGGGTAATCGGCTTGGTACTTGGCGATCATAGTATTGATGGCCGCGATCACTTCTTGCACTTCGGCGGTTTTGTCCACTTCAGGCAATTGCACGGTGACGTTAACAATGGTCACATCGCCAGAGGCCGACACCAATGCATTCTTAAGCAGTGGTTCGTTGAGCGCGATCTGTTTTACTTTGGCGATTCGCTCTGGTGTGTGCTCGTATTCTTCGTAAAGAAGGTCTTCCACTAAGAGGTCATCTTCAACGGCTTCGGTATGCTGATAATTGGCCAGCGAATCAACACGGCTTGAGTACGGGATCTGCCACGCATCGACCGTGAGGTTTTGAATTAAGGTGAGGGTTTCTGGGGTGAAGACATTGCCGCCTTCAGGCGCGACGACAATCGCGAGGTTGTCGGTTTTCGCAAAGGTAGTTTGGATTTCGTCGAACGCCATCAACTGTTTGTTGGTGCCTTCGAAGAAGATGTTGTAGTCCCCTCTAAAGTAGAGGTTCTTGGCCCCTAGAGCAGAGAGCATGATGATTGAAAAAACCACCAGCAAAACGATAAACGAACGCTTGGTCGGTATTGAGTGCCAACTGTTATCTAGATTATGAGCCTGTTGACCTGAGTTGGACGATTGACTCTCTAAATCGGGGTTATTAGCTAGATCGAGGTGACTAGTTGAATCAGGGTTACTCATTAAATCAGAGCTATTAGCTAAGTTGGGCTTCTGGCTGTCATGTTCCATCACAGTCTCCATTTGTGACGATTCGTCATAGTTGTGTCTTAAAAAGCCAGCCGGAGCTGACAAAAGACACAATTCTTAGTCATACACTCAAGAAAACCAAAACCACACTAGGCAAACTTAAGTTTATGACGAATCGTCACTAATGGTTATTAATAAACCCACACGAGTGTGCTTAATGGAAGATTATCGACCTACTGACTCTAGGTAAGCGACTTCTTCACTGAACAGTTCTTGTTCTACACGGCGCCAGGTTTTGCGGTAATCCCAATCGCTAGAAAGGGGCTGCCAATTTAGGCCGTCTAGTAGCATGTTCGCGTTATGTAATACTGAATACGGGTCTTGTAACCGCTTGATACAATGACTGTTTGATGCGTTCTGAGACAAGGCATTTGAACCAAATGCGATTGACCAGTTAGCAAACACGATGGCATCTGAACCCACACCAGAAGAGAACTTAAGGTCACCGGCTTCTACTGCTCGGTTTACCATTGAATCGGCTTGTTCAATCACCAACTCTTCCAGTTCATTCATCTCGGTTACACGTGCACTAGACGCTTTCTCTAGTACCCACGGGCTTTTCGCCATGATCGCACAGGTTGATAGTACCGGTTCCATGCGAACATAGATTCGGTAAGCAACGTGCAGTGCGACAATCTTTTCACGTGTGTTGCCTTCAAACTCTCCAGAGCGAGCAAACATTAATGCCTCGGTCTTTAAAGAGTGAATACACAAGGCTAAAACCACGTCTTCTTTGCTGCAAAAGTGATTGTATATCGTACCTTTAGAATAAGAACTTGCTGCCGTTAGCCTATCCATCGTGAGGTTTCCGAACCCTTGTTCTCGAACCAGATCTTTTGCTAACAACATCAATTCTACTTCTCGGTCTGCTATAGACTGCTGCTTTTTAGACAACACGCCTTTGCAACCAAAGATACCTTGTTTATCGCCTTTACAACCAAAGCCAAACATAATTTCTCAGTCCGTATTTGAGCTTAGCTATCATCTAAGCTTCGCCAGTATTTAAAACGCTCCTATCCAATATATTAACACGAATAGTAAATTCATGTAGTTAACCATTTTGTGACGCTTCGTCATTTCTGACTTATCGTCATAATAGCGCAAATATTGATCATATCAAGGTGTTTCATAAAATTAAATTCACGTTATGAATAGATGAGAAAACCATCAATAATCACATCGCGTTATTCACCTGCCTGCCGTCATTAACTGGCATAGCATCAGTAACCAACATAAGATCAATAACCGACACAGCATCACTAACCAACGCGGCATCACTAACCAACACAGCAAGAAGCGCCTTAGTTTGGCGAAACCAATACAAGCCCATTACGCTGTCTTCATCTAAATAGAGCATGATGGTTTAGGACAGTCAGCTATTCGAGCCGAATGGAGGGGTACGTAAACCACGAGAATGAGTGAGTTCAGGTTCACTTTTTGGTGCAGACCTCTCCTTATGGTTAATATTTGGCTTACTAATGCCGTTTTCTACTAAGTTGCTATAAATTAGGTAAGGGGTGACTTACAATAGTGACAACGACTTACCTTTTTTGAGAACACGATATTGAGCGCCAAATATTCTTATTTAGCTTGGCAAGTGAATACTTCTAGCCCAGCAGAAAAGCTTGTTTTATTGATGCTTGCAGACGGTGCTGACGAATTCGGCTACACCAATGTGTGCTTACAAACAGCAGGTCAACTTTGTGCTCTCTCTACGTTTGGTTTAGCCGACTGCCTTAAGTGTTTAGTCGACCAAGGTTTTCTCGATAAGATAAAAGTAGATTATCGAGATCAAAAAGAGATTCACGTTTTCAAAATGCTCATTGAGCAAGAGCAAGCTACGGCGCACGTTGAGGTTCAACCGACCAACAGTATTCCTGTCTACTCTACGGCACCTGCACCTGCACCTGCACCTGCACCCAAGTTTCAGCCTGCTCCGGCACCGATGCAACACATGCAGCATGCCCCTCGCCCACAAGGCCGAGGCTCAATGAACAGCAACACCGTATCTACTCATGATCTCAACGAAGAAGAGATACCATCATGGGCAGAACGTGCGTTTAAATTCTCCGGTTTGACCGGTGACCATAGTTTAGTATGGAAGAAATTTGTCCTCTGGTATAAAGCCAAAGCCAATGAATTAATGCCACTATCTCGGATTGAATCCAAGCTGCAGTACTGGCTAGTTAACGAGAAGCAAAATGAAAGACAACAACAGCAGAAGACCTCTCAATATTCAGGAAATGCAGGACAAGCTCAAGGAAATGGGTATCGACAAAAGCTTAGCCCATCTGAACGCTTCAGGCAGCAGCTCATTCAAAAAGGCAAAAAGCCAACCTTCTGAGCCCGCTTCACCTGTTGTTCCTGACTCTAAAGGCTCAGTAGTACCTGAAGTTATTGAAGCACAGAGCACTGAAGTAGCGACACCCAATGCTGCTAGCACGGGTTCGTCTCAACAAGTGCCTGTTGTTGACCAAGATCCCGCTGAGTTGGAGCTTACAGATTGGTGTATCCATGTTTTCGGTTCTTTCTTGAGCGTGTACGAAACTCAGTGGGAATACCAATACGGTAGTGAGCCAAGCGGAAAGTTTCTTGAGTTTGCACACTCTGTAGACTCAGACGGCCTTAACCGCGTGCTAATGCACTGTCATGAACGTATTCAACTTGGCAACAGTTGGCCGCCGCAAATGGGTGAGCTTTGGATTCTCAAGGATTCATTAACAGAAGAAGAGCTGCTTGATAGCCGTATTCGTGTGTTGTCACGCACAGCTGTTAACAACATTGAAAAGTGGCTTATCCAAAACAAGCTGTACGACTTGAAACGCACCGCTGAAAACAAGCTTGATGGTCTGTTTAAGAAGTACTATTTGGAAGCAAAACGTTTAGATGAGAAAGGCATGCTAGAAACTGAATTACCGCAGTTCCTTCTTGCTGCTAACTCCGTAAAGAACCTGAACGATTTAAAACGTGAAGAGTACGAAAGCCAACACGGCAAAGCGATTAACCCAAGAATTCAAAAAATTCTAAACAGTAAAAAGTAGCCTTCTACGGTCTACGGTCTACGGTCTACGGTCTACGGTCTACGGTCTACGGTCAGAAAATACCGTCAAGATTACCCAGTCAATAGATACAAAAATGCCAGCTATCAAGCTGGCATTTTTTATGAGTTTTTATACCAATCACAGTAAGTAAATGATCATAAATAGCGCCGGAAAAAGGCTTGAGAACAAGGCAGCAATTTTTGATAAGTAGTTATTCTACAATCAAAATTTCTAACGAAGTTATCGAGCGTTTTAACTAGCTAGGATGAACAGTTATTTACTACGATTGGTATTATAAACCCATCAAACAATTATCCGACCGCCATTTACGATCGCCTTACTGATTAATTACAGTAGGTGGATAGTTGCGTTTAGAGAGAAAACGCCTGAGTCGTCATCTTTCATGTTGAAGTTTTGGTAGCTAGCGCCTACAGATAGTGGGCCAAAGATGAAGTATTCTGCGCCTACACCGTACATGATATCAACTTCGTCTTGCTTGAAGCCGTTCGCTTTAAGCTCGTAAGAGTGAAGACCACCCTTCGCGTATACGTGAAGAGGACCAAAGTCGATGCTTGGTTTGATTGCTAGGTAAGTTGTGCTTGCGTCTAGTTTAGTCAGTGTTTGGTTGCCGTATTTAACACTGTCGAAAGAACCTAGATCCCAGTAACCCGCTTCAACACCAATAAATGGAAGGATGCCCGTACCCACGTGGATACCCATCGCTGTCTCTTCTTGATTACCTAATGAATTTTGACCGCCCATTGCGCCGCCGTACAACCAAGAATCAGCCATCGCTGTTGAAGATGCACCTAGCAGTGCTAGAGCCAATAACGTTTTTTTCATATTCGACCTTTTTCGTCCTGTTGGCAGGCCTTGCGTGGTAATGAATTGCCACCAAGTCGCCCTGTATGTAATAACTATTCAATTAGTAATGCAATAAGCAAGATTTATACCCAAACCTTGCCACTGCGTCTAGCTTTATTCGTTTAGCAAGCATCAATCGCGTTTTTAACACGCTTATCTGATACTGGGTAAGGTGTACCGAGTTGCTGTGCGAAGAAGCTTACACGAAGCTCTTCTATCATCCAACGCACCTCTTTTACATTTTCTGGAACCGCGATCCCTTTTGGAATTTTATTCAGCAGCTCTTTGTAATCATTCATTACAGAGTCCACTTTGATCATATGAAGGCGATCTTTATTCGGGTCAATCGGCAGTTTTTCCATTCGGCGCTCTATCGCTTTCATATAGCGTAGAATATCCGGCAAGCGTTTCCAGCCGCATTCTGTGGCAAACCCCTTAAAAATCAAACCTTCTATTTGAGCTTTAATGTCTGAAAGCGCAAATGCCATTGAAAGATCGACACGCCCTTTCAGCTTCTTACTGATGGCGAATGCCGTGGTTAAGATGGTTTCAACCTGTTGAGCAATCTCAACAACTGTGTCATCTAACTCTGCACGTACGTGTTCTTTTAGAGCTTCAAACTGCTCTGGCTCCCAAACTATGCCGCCCTTCTGCTCTATCAGCTTATCAATACCACAAGCGATACAGTCATCGATAAGATCGAGCACCTGTCCGTATGGGTTGAAGTACAAACCGAGCTTAGATTTGTTCGGTAAATTCGAGTGCAAGTATTTGATCGGCGATGGTACGTTCAACAGAATTAAACGACGCTGACCCGATTTCATTGCAGTGATCTGCTCTTGTTCTGTTTCGAACAATTTGATCTCTACGCTGTCTTTGGTGTCCACCAGTGCTGGGAAGGCTTTAACATCATAGCCACCACGTTTCTGTTGGTAGACTTTTGGTAACTCACCAAAGCTCCACGTATGCAGGTTTTGCTGCTCGATGTCATCGTCTGCCACTTTAGAAAGTGTTTCTTGAACCTTGTCTTTCAGGCTTTCTTTCAACTCATGCAGGTCTTTCTGCTCTTTCAGTTTGCGCTTGCGATGATCCACAGCACGGAATGTTACCTTTAAGTGCTCTGGAATCTGGTCTAACTTCCAGTCATCACGTACCACTTCCACACCGGTCATACGGCGCAGCTCTTTCTCAAGGGAATCCAATAGTGGAGCTTCAAGCGGCGTAACACGAGCCAAGAACGCATCTGCATAGTTTGGCGCAGGCACAAAGTTACGGCGTAGCGTTTTTGGTAGTGACTTAATTAGGCTAATCACCAATTCCTGACGTAGGCCTGGGATCTGCCAATCAAAACCGTTCTGGTCTATTTGGTTCAAGATAGGCAGCGGAATGTGTACCGTTACACCATCGTTGTCGTCGCCCGGCTCAAATTGGTAGCTCAGCTTCAGCTTGATACCATTTTGATGCCAGAAGTTCGGGTAATCCAAATCAGTAACGTGGCTAGCATCGCCTCGGAACAGCATCGACTTTTCAAAGTTAAGCAGTTCCGGTGTTTTCTGGCTGGTCTTCTTCCACCATGTGTCGAAGTGACGTCCTGAAACTGCCTCTTCACCCACACGCTGGTCATAGAAATCGAACAGTTCATCATCGTCGATCAAGATGTCACGACGACGCGATTTATGTTCTAGTTCTTCCACTTCTTGTAGAAGCTTACGGTTTTGTTTGAAGAAGGCATGTTTAGTTTCCCACTCACCTTCAACAAGTGCGCTACGTACAAACAACTCACGGCTGACGGTTGCGTCAATCGCACCGTAGTTCACAAGGCGCTTAGGTACGATTGGGATTCCGTAAAGCATCACTTTTTCGTGAGCCATTACCGCCGCTTGTTTCTTCGACCAATGTGGTTCGCTGTAGCTACGCTTAATCAAGTGTTTCGCTAATGGCTCAATCCATTCAGGCTGAATTTTGGCGATAACACGGCCCCAAAGTTTTGAGGTTTCCACCAGCTCCGCAGACATGATCCACTTAGGCTGTTTCTTAAATAAGCCAGACGCAGGGAAGATATGGAAGCGTGCGTTACGAGCACCTTGATATTCATTCTTCTCTTGGTCTTTCATACCGATGTGTGAAAGCAGACCTGATAGTAATGACATGTGAATGCCATCGTAGCTGCCCGGTTCTGTATTCAGCTTGGTGTCCAATTCACGCATCGCTTGGTGAATTTGGAAGTACACATCTTGCCATTCACGGATACGTAAATAGTTCAGGTAATCTTGCTTACACTGTTTGCGGAACTGGTTACTCGACAGCTCTTTTTGTTGCTGCTTAACGTAATCCCAAAGGTTCACAAACGTGATGAAGTCCGACTCTTTATCGAAGAAGCGCTTGTGCTTATCGTCAGATGATTGTTGCTTGTCTGATGGACGCTCACGCGGGTCTTGAATCGACAATGCAGAGGCAATCACCATTACTTCGTGCAAACAGCGGTTGCTTGGCGCTTCAATCACCATACGCGCTAAACGTGGATCAATCGGCAGCTTAGCGAGCTTACGACCAATTGCCGTTAGCTTCTTCTTATCGTCGCCATGGTTCTTGTTTTTGTTCGCTGACGGTTCAACTGTCGCAATCGCACCCAACTCTTCAAGTAGCCTTACACCATCTTGAATATTGCGCTTATCGGGCGCTTCAACAAATGGGAATGCTTGAATGTCGCCTAGGCCTAACGCTGTCATCTGAAGGATAACCGATGCTAGGTTAGTACGAAGAATCTCAGGGTCAGTAAACTCTGGGCGTGATTCAAAATCTTCCTCAGAGTACAGGCGAATACAGATACCTTCAGCAACACGACCACAACGACCTTTACGCTGGTTAGCACTCGCTTGAGACACTGGCTCAATCGGTAGGCGTTGTACTTTAGTACGGTAGCTGTAACGGCTAATACGCGCCGTACCCGGGTCGATGACATACTTAATACCCGGAACGGTTAACGAGGTTTCTGCCACGTTGGTTGCCAGAACGATGCGTCGACCTGTATGAGACTGGAAGATACGGTTCTGTTCACCCGCCGATAGACGTGCGTAAAGCGGAACAATTTCGGTGTCACGCAAGTTACGTTTACTTAAAGAGTCGGCAGTATCACGAATCTCACGCTCACCATTCATGAAGATCAAGATATCGCCCTGGCCTTCATCACACAGCTCATCAACGGCTTCAAAAATGCCTTCAATTTGATCGCGGTCTGAATCACTGTCATCACCACCTAGTGGGCGGTAACGCGTATCAACTGGGTAAGTACGGCCTGACACTTCGATGATCGGTGCGTTGTTAAAGTGCTTCGAAAAACGCTCAGGATCGATAGTCGCCGACGTGATAATCACTTTCAAGTCTGGGCGCTTTGGTAGAAGCTCTCTCAAGTAACCCATGATGAAGTCGATGTTCAGGCTACGTTCGTGCGCTTCATCGATAATGATGGTGTCGTACTGGCTTAAGAAACGGTCGTGTTGAATTTCCGCCAGTAGAATACCGTCGGTCATCAATTTGATTTGGGTGTTTTCAGAAATTTGGTCGTTGAATCGAACCTTGTAACCAACGAATTCACCCAACTGCGTTTCCATCTCTTCCGCAATACGGTTTGCAACCGAACGCGCCGCAAGGCGACGAGGCTGAGTATGACCAATTAGGCCAAAACGACCTCGGCCAAGCTCAGAACAGATCTTGGGTAACTGAGTAGTTTTTCCCGAACCCGTTTCACCCGCCACGATAACCACTTGGTTTTCAGCAATGGCTTTCGCAATATCATCGCGCTTTTGGCTTACTGGGAGAATCTCTGGGTATTCGATGGTTGGTTTCTGCGCAGCACGCTGAGTTGCTGTCATCATTGACTTGGCAATATCTAACGCAATCTCATCGAAGACAGCGTGCTTAGATTGTTCGTTCTTGATTTTACTCGCGCCAGTAATTCGCTTACTCAAACGGAAGCGATCACGCATCATACATTCGTGGAGCGCTTTACGAAGAGATACTGGACTATTCTGAGATGATTTTGTCTTTGTCGCTGATTGTTCAGCTTTTTTGGTATTTGATTGTTCAGCAGGTCGGTTCGATGCAGGCTTATTTGATTTCGCTTCGTTCTGTGGAGAACTTGGCTGTGCTGCATTCTTGTTGTTATCTGCTTTTTCCGGAGACGAAGTCAAAGCGTGTCCTATTCTTGTACTTATTAAACTCGCGCGATTATATCACAAGTCTCAAACAAAAAAGCCTGACAACAAAGGGAAAACCTTTTGCTATCAGGCTGATTAGTCACTCTCACGTTAGTAAAAGCGATGGAAGCGTGACGAACGCAAACCGAATGTTTCAAAAATCACAGTTAAAAACTAAACGCTAAAAACGCCTGTTATAAACTGCCTGCTAAAAAACGCGCTTAAAACTCGTACTGTAGATAAACCGTGTTGTAGTTACTGCCGCCTTTGATTCGACCAAACTGAGAGGCGTTTTCAAAAATAGCAGAGCGGTGATGCAACGAATAGCCGAACCATAAGTTGTTCAGGTCATTCTTACTCATTAAATCACCTACGTTTACGTCGAACGAAAAGTCGAGATAATTAAGCAAGTGGCTCCCGTTATAACCCTTCTCTTTCATCTCTTTCGCTTCGATGTAAGTCAGCGAATCGATGTAAGACATACCTTCTGCCACACCAACACGCCATTGAGTTGGCCAGTCGAAAGTGTAATACGCTTTAATTGCGACAATGTATTCGGTGCTGCTTGACTGAACATCTGAACTCCAGTGATGCGCGATACCTGGCGTTAAGTAGATGTCCAATGGGAAACCGAAGATCTCATCGGTTAACGGGTGGCCATAGAAGAATGAGGTCAACTGGTTGTTGTATTCGTCTTTCTCTCTGTTGAACTTCATGATGTCGCCAATATTCGATGGCGTCGCCCAGCCGTGTGCGACACGTAAATACGGCGCATTGCTCAGCTTAGGTTTTGGCGCTTTGGTTTTATCGTTGAAAAAGCCAAAACCAAGGTAAAGTTCGCCTTGATAACGGTCTTCGACAATCGACGAGTCATAGGCGTTATCATCCAGTCGAGTCACACTGGTTGAACCCAATAAATACAAGTTCGAAAACACATGGTAACGCGCTTCTACACCGACATTCAGGTCCACACCTGCGCCGATGGTTTCATTGGCTGCTGAGTAATACTCGCTGTTGAAATCCGCACTTTTATAGCGCAGTGTCGCACGCGGAGTGAACTCCCAGTCTCCGGTTTCATACTTAGCTTTCGCACGTAAGTTACCGTGAAAATTGAATTCACTGTCGCTCATTAACTCCGTTTCAACAGACCAAGGCCCATCAAGTTGGTAAGTCAGTTGAGCACCAAAGTCCGCTGTATCGCCTTCAATAGCGTTCTGTTCAGAAGCTGGAATGTCAATAAAGCGCAGGCGAGATATAGCATTCAGAGACCATTTCTCGTCGTCGGGTTGGTAAAGGTAAGCCCCCATCTCAGTCCCATCAATGAACACATAATCGTTCTTGAAAAATAGCATTGGAACAAAAGAGCTAACCGTTTGGTCACCACCTGACGTGTCGTAAGGAATACTTGCCGTACGAAACATCGCGGCAATCCCCCACTCTTGCTCTTCAGCAGCCCACGCATTAGCACTTAGAAAAATGCTACTTAGGAAAACCGCGCCCGACGAAGCGAGAGTCGGTAAATATTTGAGCTTCATTCTTATGTAATTACTCTTTGTAATAAATTTTGTGTTACTGAATAGACATTTATTAGCCATAACGGCTAACTAATTTTAGGTTTGAGCGGCATTGACCGTTACAATGTAGAATATTCTCGGTTAAATGAAAGCATTGTGAAAGTCTCCGAATTACAAAACATTATAGATCACTTACCCAAAGATTCCGATCCGGATATTGTTATTGGTGAGGCATGGTTGCCCGAGCGTTTGGTGAATACCAACCTAGACGGCGACATGCTATTTCTTGAGTTCGATAATGCCCCTGAAGACAATCAAGGGGATGAAGAAGGCCGTGGTTTTGTTGAACACGAAATTGCTATGATTCGTGAAAAACTGGAGCAAGTGTTAGATGACACATCCGATACCAAGACCAAAGCCGATGCCCTATTGGCAATATTTCTAATGGGCCATGAACTTTCTAGCTCGGAAGTTATCGAACTCCTTGAAGCAGATGGTTCTGAAACACCTGAGTCTGAAATGATCGCGCCTGACATAACAGAGCCTGAAACGAACAAGCTCGAAACAAAACAACACCACGACGACTAGCCACCAACGATTTTAGGTACCGTATTGAAACCCTCTACGACA
Source organism: Vibrio sp. 10N.247.310.24 (assembly GCF_041467175.1). Lineage (NCBI taxonomy): Bacteria > Pseudomonadati > Pseudomonadota > Gammaproteobacteria > Vibrionales > Vibrionaceae > Vibrio > Vibrio sp. 10N.247.310.24. Next base: position 30,823 of record NZ_JBFSUD010000015.1, on the reverse strand, counting down.
TCATCTCTTCCCCTGTTACTCGCCGGACCCATTTTAAGAAAAACGACTGCAACTGAAGTCGTACTTTGGTTAGCCACCAGCTCGCCTCTGACAGGCAGAGCCGAACTTCATACTCAAGAAATAGACGATTCTGAAGCAGCACAAGACCAGCCGTTTTATACCTCATCGCTTGAAGATCATGATTCGATTCAAATCGGTACACATGCGTGGGTAACGCTCATCCGCTTACAAGGTGAGTTCCCGACGAATACACCTCTAGAGTATGACGTTCACACAGAGTCAGGCTCATTAAAAGAGCTCGCACCTCACCTTGTTTACAACGGTAAATCTCGCGTTGAGTTTAAGATATCGACCTCGGCTGATTACATTCTTCATGGCTCTTGCCGTAATCCACATCATCCAAGCAAAGACAGCCTAGTCGCAGCCGATAACAAGATTGCCGATCAAACCGTCGCTGAAAGACCCGATATGCTGATGATGAGCGGCGATCAGATCTACGCTGACCATGTGGCAGGCCCAACACTTGATGCTATTCAGCAAGTGATTCAATTGCTTGGCCTAGTGGGAGAGAGCTTACCGACTGACTCGCAAGTTAACCGAATCAACAGCAGTGACGCCTTATTTGAGAGCGAATATCACTTATATCAACGTGATCAGTACTTGCCACACCACACCACTTCAGAATCCATGCTCGATAAGTTCTTCCCGAATCGTGGCGTACCGATTTTTAACTCTACCGATTGTGAAAACCACTTGGTCACGCTGTCTGAGTTTATCGCGATGTACCTGTTAGTTTGGTCGCCGACACTGTGGCAGTGTGTCAATCGAGAGCGCTTAATTGAGAATAACTTCACTCAAGGTGGACGCCAATTAACACCGACTGAGCAGCAACAGTGGCGTGATGAAAGCGTCATCATGGATGATTTCATTGCTGGCTTACCGCAAGTACAACGTCTGTTCGCACATATCCCTACGTACATGATCTTTGATGATCACGATGTGACCGATGATTGGAACCTTACCGTGGGTTGGGAACATGCCGTAGACCAAAACCAGTTCGCAACTCAAGTCATTGGTAACGGCCTTGCGGCTTACTGGATGTGTCAGGGCTGGGGTAATAAACCGGAGAGCTTCGACGAGACATTCATCGAGCAAGCAAAACAGCTTTTTGTCGATCAACCGCGCGTTCTTAAACAAACGCATGACGTTGAACAAACGGACAACCTTAAACAAACGAACAGTGAAACCGGCGATGCCGCGACTACTCACTCTGTTAGCGACATCGAGCCAAACAAGCATCGAGCCTTCATTGAGATGTTGAGTCGCTTTGAGGAGTGGCATTACACAATAGATACTTCACCCAAAGTCATTGTGTTGGATACCCGAACCCGTCGCTGGCGTTCGGAATCTCGTATGAATAAACCTTCAGGTTTGATGGACTGGGAGGCCTTGATTGAATTTCAACATCAATTGATGCATCAAGATAAAGTCGTGATTGTTTCTGCTGCGCCAATGTTCGGCGTTAAGTTTATTGAAACATTGCAAAAGATGGCGACTACAATTGGTAAGCCATTGGTGATTGACGCTGAAAACTGGATGGCACATCCGGGCAGTGCCAATACGCTGATCAGTATCTTTACCCATACCAAAACACCGACCAATTTCGTGGTGCTTTCGGGCGATGTCCACTACTCCTTTGCTTACGATATCAAGCTTAGATACCGCCGAAATAGCCCGAACATTTATCAAATCACCTGTAGTGGCATTAAAAATCAATTCCCAGCGCCGCTGCTTAAATTCTGTGATGTGTGGGACCGCCTGTTATACAGTCCTCGCTCAGTTTTGAACTATTTCACCAAGCGAAAGCGCTTAAAGATCGAGAAGCGAAGCCCAGACAATCAAACCTTCTATCGCCTTTCAAACCGAAGTGCGATTGGTGAATTAAGGCTAGATGAAGATGGTAAACCACAGTCGATCACAACACTTAGTGGTGACGGTAAAACCACCCGCTTCCCAGAGCCCGATTGATAAAATGCTCCTTATCGCTCGCCTAACCGTAATGTCAGTTTTAAGTAAAGACGCTTGCGATCACACTCCGTAGGCCCAATAGTAATAATATTCACCATAACTGGAATGCTCTTATGTTTAACTCACTTACCTCGTTATTTAAACAATTAGTTGACGGCTCTGATTTAGGCAAAACTCCCACTGCCTCACCTAACTTAGCCATCGCCAGCTTGTTATGCGAAGTCGCTGGTGCAGACCACGCGATCAACGAATCAGAGCAACAAGCCAAACTGCACTTACTTCAGCGTTTACTGAACATAACCGATGAAGAATCAAAAGCTTTATTAACACAAGCTGAGCCTCAAGTTGAACAATCTGTTTCTCTGTACGATTTCACTTCTCAACTGCGAGATCTTTCTCAGCCAGTACGAATCGACTTAATCAAAGCAATGTGGGAAGTGGCGCACGCAGACGGTGAAATTGACCCTATCGAAGATTCTGTGATCCGTAAAACAGCGGAGCTGCTCTACGTTGACCACAGTGACTTTATCAAGACTAAGCTGAACGTACTCGGTAAAAGCTAACCAAAGGTTTTCTATTCGCGTTAAGCCTTTGTATCAGCGTAATCGATCGCCATGCATGATGCCTTTGAGCTCTAACGGCGTGCCCTTCTTAGTGACATAAAGGCCGCGCTGATTCGATACCAACACACTGCGCTTGCCTTGCGTTTGTTGAATGTATAAGTGTTTGATATTGAATGTCTGCTTATCTTGGGCCTGATCTTGGTCCAATTGATAAAGGTAGTAGTGATTCCCCCAGCGCAAGAACACACCAAACATCTGCTTAGTTTGAGCGATATTCCCATCGATATCGTAACCAATGTACTGCATTTTGACTCGACCATTTTCCAATCGGAGCGAGATTCTCTCCCACCCAACCATCGGGTATTCCGCAGAAAATCGATAGGTACTTTTGGTTGCGAGCCCAGAGATCAAGCCTACATTTAGAATCACAAACAGCGTCAATAAGATAGGCATCCAAAACTTACGATTCATATTTATTGCCCTCGCTCATTGTTATTGTCGCCTTCGCAAGAGACAGTTTTAAACTGATGGCTTATCTCTTTCCAATGTCCATTTATCAAGGCGACGGCTTGGATATTTTGACACCCAACACCAATGCGATGCAGATAGAGCGAATCAACACCGAGCTCTGACACGGCATCCAGCTCTTTTATAACGGCTTCATCAAAATTCAAACTATCGTGATAAACATCCATACCTCGGTAGGCACTCTTATCTATAAAAAAAGCAAACTGATAAAACAACATGAGAAGAAGCGCGCTGACTACCATTCCGGCAATACGAGATTGGTGACGAGTGAGAAAACTCTTAACCCTTCGCTGTTTATGAAGTTCCCGTTGTTGGGGTAATACAGACTCGCTTTTACTGTCATCACTGCGATCACTGCGATCACTGTCAGTATTAAAAACCTCTAGCTCAACGGTTTCATTAGGAACATTAACTTGAGCTACTTGAGTTTGAATAGCAGAAATGGGTGTTGATAGATAACCACCAAGCTGTTGAGGTCTGCTAAAACTGTACCCTTGCTTCTGAACCGTTAAAATTTTGCACTCACAGTTCAGTTCATTCAACGCTGTACGAATGTTCTTTATCGCTACGTTTAGCGAGCTTCCTGTCACCACCCGCCCAGGCCAGCAATGTTCAAGAAGGAAGTCTCGGCCAATCGCTTTCGGGCTATTCATCACCAAATGTTCAAGGATCAAACTTTCGGATGAAGACAAGGTGACCTGCTTGTTAGAGCTCGAATTAATGAGAGTATTGTTATTCAATTCGATACCCGAAGCGTCTAAGGTGATCTTATCAGGGCTATTGGCGTTCATTTCGGCGAGGCGTTCATAAATAAAAGGTCATCAAAAAGGTGTTTATTTGGTCGAGCTAATACCAAACCATACATGGAAAAGAAGAGTAATAAGTTTAGTCAATAATTAAGCCAAATATAAGCTCAGCAAGTAACAAGATAAAATAACAACAAGGTGAGCCAGTCACGAAAACTCACTCACCTATGAACATAGCCAAGTTTAACTCTAAACTTGTCATGGTCCTATATTAAGACCTCGTCGTTACGCTATCTGAAAACGAGGTCACAATTCTGTTCTAGCGAAATTAGAGTTCCAGTTTGAATCCAAGTTCACTTACCATAACTTCAGCGAAGCCTAGCTTTACTGCATTCAACTGATTAGCAACTTCGCGCGCTTGCTCTTCGTTTTTAGCCAATATTGCCATTGAATAGACTGGCCTGATCATCGCTTTTTGGTTTGGCTTCTCTTCTGCTATTTCTTGATGTTTTAAGTAAGCAGACGTAATCACACCTTGAGCACTCCAATCGACAACCATTTGTAAATCTTTGCTAATAACCTCATCGACAATGAATTGATTCTCAGGCTCTTTCCAAGCGAGTTCTACTGCGTAGTTTGTGAAAGCGACATCCGTGTTTAACCACTTATTACCGATGTCTCGGATTTCAGTCACCTCTACAAGCTCTTTAAATTGGAATGGTAAGTTACCAATCAAGTCTCTAACGTGCTGCTCACTGTCCGCTTCAATCACAAACTTAATCATCGGAAACTTTTTATCCCCAATAAAGCTTTGTGATACGAACATATCGTGTACCAAGCCCGCATCAATCAGGTTGGCAAATGCTTTTTTCTGATGAGGCATTGCCTCAAATACGGCTTGGGCGTCATCGGTTTTCCAAGCCACTGACACGCCGTATGCCGCTGCGTGGGCATGGGTTGAAAAAAGAATGGCTGAAAATAGAAAGCTAAAAATAGCTAAAAAGGTTCCTAGAGTTGTTTTCATTGTGGTGGCTTCCTAATTAGTCGCGAATAATTTCATACAAGTTAGGGTCAGCAGAAACCCCTTCAATTTTTAAAGGTGGTAATTCTTTTCTCATCGCTTGTATCGCATCATGGAAATGCTTTTTGCTTTCCCACTCTGCAACATTAATAAAACGGTATGTCGCATCCGAGCTTAACGAGCGGTGCAATTTGGTAGAGATATATCCAGGTTGCTTCACCAATACGTCTCGCGCATCTTCCCAATACGTTAACGTAGCGGCTTCATGGGCTGGCTCGACTGAAAAAGTGTTTATCAATACAACGGGTTGTGCCGAAACCAACGCACTTACGCTTAGCGCCCCCAGTGCCAATCCATACTTAATAATGTTCTTCATCCTATTCTCCTTGTTTTGGGTGAGCTAACGCTACCACCTAGCCCTACCCAATCAAGGTCGAGACCTGAGATTTAATATTAATTAAAAAGCTAAATTTCAAACGAATATTATTCACTCGTAAAATAAGCGATGTAGCCATTCACTATTGATAAACCACTTGTTGAAATTAGGTTTCTTGGAATAGTCATTGCGCTCAATTTGGATCGTCATTACCCTCAAATAACAGGCACAAAAAAACCACCTAATAAGTAGGTGGCTCTTCATTTTAATGACTCACAAAATTCAGGCTAACTTTAAGTGTTTAACCTTTCAGTATTTAGCCAAGCGCCTCTCTGAAATACAAACGATTACAACATCGTCAGCGCAAGCTTTGCCAAGTTATAAGCGTCAATATAACCAGAGTGCTGACGACCTTCCCACTCAATGTTTTTCGCTTCTTGAGCAGCACGGTGACCAATACGTTTCTCTTTCAATCGATTCTGAACTCGATAAAGCGTGGCGATATTCAAGAACTCGCTGAACGGAGGTTCGATGCCTTTCTCAATACACTCTTTGTGTAAGATAAGATCGTCGCGTCCCCACGCTGCATAGATTTTCTTTGGACCACCGAAGTTCTTAATCATCGACTTGATAACAGACTCTAATGGGCGACCCTGTTTTTCGATTTTACGAGGTGTAATGCCCGTTAACTCGGCGCAGAATAGAGAGACTTCGTCTTTTTCGGGCTTAACGTAATATTGCGCGCGCTTGACGATAGTGCCAGATGCTAGATCAATTTCAGCAAGACCAACTTCAATGATCTCGCCTGTTGTTCCCACACCGTCTTCGCTCCAACAGCACATTTCCAAATCGAAACATACCACTCGATTGTGATTCATACGTCGCCTAATTCTCTCGTCAAAAATTTTGTCAAATTGTACATGAGCCCAATACAGAACTCGACCCTAGTTGCATCAAGTGCTCATTTAGCCTGCAATTGTAACGCGATTTCGGCCATTTGACTTACTTAGGTAAAGCATACTATCGGTTTTTTGAAGGAGTTCTTCGATGTCTTCTTTACTGCGGATGGTAGCACCGATACTTAGAGTACAACTCAATAGTTGACCTTTATGCTCACAGTGAGACTCGCTCACCGTATCTAAAATGCATTCTAAATAACGAGCCAGTGCGTCGTGTTCAATGACGCTCGAAATGATACCAAACTCATCTCCTCCCATACGGAAGACATGATCGCCCTCTTTCAAACTGCCTGAAATCAACTGAATTACATGAACCAGTAAGGCATCACCAGCCGGGTGGCCAAATTGATCATTAATCCCTTTAAATTTATCGACATCAAATCCAATCAAGCTAAACGGCTTGTCACCTTGTATCGCTTTATCGAGCACCTTATTAAAGGCTCGTCGATTATAAATCTCTGTGAGGCTGTCATGATTGGCAAGAAAACGGAGTTCTTCCGTTCTTTCATCAATCATTTTATACAGGCGTACTTTTTCTTGGACTTGCAGTTTAACGATATAAGAAAGCAACAGTGAAATAGTCGTGCCCACGAGGGCAATCCCGGCCAACACCAGGTAACCATTAAACGAAATGCATGAGTCTATCTTGAAGTCGACAACCCATTCACGGTTAGTGAGTGTGATTTTCTTGGTGATATGTTGTCCAGTCACACCCTCATAACCTTTCGTTTCGAACAAGACAGGTGCATCTTCGGCTTCAAAACCGACATCACTAACGCGGACATAAACATTCATATCCCCAACCGTCGAAGCCAGCAAGTTCTCAAAATAGTATGTGGTGCGAACCACACCAATTACAACGCCGAGTAAGTTGTCACTCTCTCCCTCAAAGACAGGGTGATACACCAACATGCCACTCTTTTTTGTGCCTTTATCTAGCCCATCTTGTATCAAGCGAACTTTGTCTGAAATATTCGCCTTACGTGTCTGTTTGATATTATCTAGAACGAGATCAAATCGCTCTCTAGAAGAGTAAAAGCCAAGAACTTTGTTGTTTGGTTCTGTATTGGGGAAAATATCGCTAGCAACGAAAGCTGGCTGACCATCCAAAATGTAGCCATAGGTTTTTGCTTGGTTCTTAGGAATGGTATACAGCTTAAAGAATGGGTACTTTTCTTTCATTTTCGCAGTGTGCTCAGCTATCTCGTCTGCGGGCACTTTTTGCATCCACTGCAAGGCAATTAAACTCTTTGAATCATCTATGGTTTGCTTAGCAAAGCGATCAAACTTATCCCAATTTTCAGGGTCATTTGCGTAGAAAAAATTAGCACCAGACCCAATATATGCAACATCATTATCTATAAAGGCTTCCAAGCTCAATGTCTGGTGAGTAGCAAAACTATCCAAATTCATATTCAGCGCACGCTTTTGATTAAGCATGACTAATACAAAGCACAAAACAGTAATCAAAAAACTGACCGAAAATACGACCAACGGGAGAGTTTGTCTCTTCAACCCTGTTAGTGGGTCAGTAGTTTGGGGCATGCGGGTTCCAAATAGGCTCTATTGAATGAAAAGTATATAACGGACGGAAATAATGCTCCATTCATATTTAGTCCTAAATGTCACATTAAACGGGCATTTTGTAAATTTTACTGACCCCCATGACCAATAACCAGACAAATCTCGACTAAATTTCAAGCTAACACACTAAAAAGCCACTTGTTTGAAAACATTAAATACACCTCTTAAGCCTTGAATATGCTAGTATCCACCCATATTTATAGCTTGAAAGCGACCGTTTCAGTCTCGTGCTACCGAGTTTCTTTCCAATCTGTATATTCCTTTAAACCGACGAATATACCGTTAAATCAATTTTAAAGAGAAATCACTATGATCGTTGATTTGAACCTAATCCCACAAACGTTTGATATGCTTCACGCAGGCCTAACTGCATCAAGCGTTTTACTACTGCTTATTGCCGTTTCTCGTAAAACCCAAGTGGTTGAGAAAGTCGTAGAAAAGCCAGTAGAAAAGATCGTTGAAGTTGAAAAGCCAGTTGAGAAAATTGTCGAAGTAGAGAAAGTTGTTGAAGTTGAACGTGTAATCGAAAAAATCGTAGAAGTTGAATCTAAGCTGGCAACAGCACCAACAGATTCTGCAATGCAGCTACTGTCTATCATGCAGCAAGAAGCTCGTTTAATTGACTTCCTAAAAGAAGACCTAACTTCATTCTCTGACGAAGAAGTTGGCGCAGCAGCACGTGTAATTCACACTGGCGGTAAAAAAGTGTTAGCCGATTACGTGACGCTTTCTCACATCCGTACTGAAGATGAAGAAACGCGCATCACGGTTGTTGAAGGTTTCAACCCACAAGAAATTCGCCTAACAGGCAACGTAACGGGCAATGCACCGTTCAATGGCACATTGGTTCACAAAGGTTGGAAAGCAACTGACATGAACCTGCCTAAGCTTGCTGAGAACTACGATGCATCTGTGATTGCACCGGCAGAGGTGGAGCTATAATGGAACACCAAACTCAGCCATCATCACACGAGTCTTCTTCTCAAGAACATACGCCGCAGACGCATTCACAAGAGCTATCTTCTCAAGAGCAACAGCAAGCGCCTAAGTTCAGTGTCGGTATCGATTTAGGTACTACACACTGTGTTTTGTCTTTCATCGACACAACAAATGAAGACGCTCGCGTTGAGGTGATGCCAATCCCTCAATTGACGGCTCCAGGTACCGTAGAAACTCGCAGCCAACTTGGCTCGTTCCTATACCAGCCGCACGAACATGAAATGAATGCGGGCTCTCGCGTTCTTCCTTGGTCTTCTGAACCTAAAGCGCTAGTCGGTGCGATTGCTCGTAACCTAGGTTCGAAAACCCCTATCCGTTTGGTAGCAAGTGCAAAATCTTGGCTATGCCACGGTGGTGTTAACCGTCGTGATGCGTTCCTTCCAGCAGGCAGCCCTGAAGAAGTTGAAAAGGTATCTCCGCTTAAGACAACTGAGTTGTACCTTGAGCACCTTAAAGATGCTTGGAACCACGCTAACCCAGAACACAAACTGGCAGACCAAGATGTAACGATCACCGTTCCAGCTTCGTTTGATCCTGCGGCTCGAGACCTAACGGCTGAAGCTGCGCGTAATGTTGGTTTTACTCACCTAACGCTTCTTGAAGAGCCACAAGCAGCTCTTTACAGCTGGATTGATAACAGCAACGATACTTGGCGCGATGAAGTGAACGTTGGCGACATCGTTCTTGTTGTCGATATCGGTGGTGGTACGACTGACCTTTCGTTGGTTGAAGTAACACAAGATGAAGGCAACCTAAGTCTGAACCGTATCGCAGTAGGTGAACATATCCTACTTGGCGGCGACAACATGGACTTAGCGCTCGCTTACCGCCTGAAAATGAAGCTGGCTCAAGAAGGCAAAGAACTGGCTCCTTGGCAGGTTCAAGCGATGACTCATGCATGTCGTGATGCGAAAGAAGCATTGCTAAACGATGCAGAACTCCAATCTGTGCCGATCGTTGTTCCAAGCCGTGGCTCTAAGCTACTTGGCGCAACACTGAAAACAGAACTGACTCAGCAAGAAGTACAACAAACATTGGTTGATGGCTTCTTCCCACAAGTCGCTGTAACGGATCACCCAGTACAGAAAACTCGTGGTGCACTGACTCAAATGGGTCTGCCTTACGCTCAAGATGCGGGTATTACTCGTCATATTGCTGCATTCCTTTCTAAGCAAGCCAATGCGCTTTCTGGAAATAGCGAAGCCGCTCAACAAGATTTCAACCCGTTTGCAAACATGCCCGGTATGCCCGGTACAGAAGCGCCAGCAGCAGACTTCATCAAACCAACAGCGGTACTGTTCAATGGTGGTGTTCTAAAATCTAACCTACTTGCTGATCGTCTTTCAGACACGATCAATGAATGGCTAATTAATGCAGACGCAGAATTCGCTAAACAGCTTTCAGGCCTAGACTTAGACCTAGCGGTTGCAAGTGGCGCTTCATACTACGGCGCAGTTCGTCGTGGCCAAGGCGTTCGTATCCGCGGTGGTATCGCTTCTTCTTATTACGTAGGAATTGAAAGCGCGATGCCAGCTATCCCAGGTATGGCTCCTCCAATGGAAGCACTGTGTGTTGCACCATTTGGCATGGAAGAAGGCTCAAGCGTTCAAGTTCCGAGTCAAGAGTTTGGTCTAGTGATTGGCCAGCCAGTACACTTCCAATTCTTCGGTTCAACAACACGTCGTGAAGACCAAGCAGGTACGCACCTTGATCACTGGGCTCCAGAAGATCTTGATGAGCTTCCTGAAATCCAAGTGACACTGCCTGTTTCTGAAGGTCGTCGCGAAGGTGAAGTGGTTCCGGTGACTTTGGCGTCTCGTGTTACTGAATTAGGCACGTTATACCTAGAAGCGATAGCCACTGACAATGGTCAGAAATGGCATGTTGAGTTCGACGTTCGTGAAGACTCGAATAACGACTCAAACGTAGAAGCATAATGAATCAACGGCACCTTAGCGGGTGCCGTTACTTTATCAATGCGATTCCCTAGCCCTGTATTAAAAGCATTCCAAAGACAATAATAAGACCAAAATTATCCATTAACTGGTCATCACTTTGGCAGAATAAGGTTTTGTATGGCATCTCCTCGTTTTTTAGTCGGCATTGACTTAGGCACAACCAATACTGTTGTCGCTTACTGTGAAATCAACGACGACCTACAACATGCTCCCGTTTCTCTTTTCGATATTGACCAACTCATCGGCCCCGGTGAAGTGGTTCGCAAGCCTCTACTTCCATCATTTCGTTATCATCCCGCACAAGGTCAGATCTCCCCTTCCGATCTCACCATGCCTTGGGAACCGAGCTTAGTTGAAGGCGATATTCAAAATGTCATCGTTGGTGAATGGGCTCGCGAACTGGGCGCAAAAGTCGAAGGCCGCCAAGTATCCAGTGCAAAGAGCTGGTTATCTCACCAAGCGGTTGATCGTAACTCCGACATTCTGCCTTGGGCAGGCGCAACTGACGTCGATAAGGTGTCTCCTGTTGTCGCAAGCGCAAGCTACCTTAACCACATCCGTCAAGCATGGAACTACCGTAACCCAAGCAATAAGCTTGAAGACCAAGACGTTGTAGTCACCGTTCCTGCTTCATTCGATGAGACAGCACGTAAGCTGACACTCGCAGCGGCAGCACTTGCTGGTTTAGGTAAGATTCTATTGCTCGAAGAGCCGCAAGCCGTTTGTTATGACTGGTATGCCCGTCACCAACAAACCGCTACAGACGAACTTCAACAGATCCCGCTGATTCTAGTGTGTGATGTTGGTGGCGGTACTACCGATTTAAGTTTGATCGAAGCGAGCTTCAAATCGGATAACGGTGGCAATCAAGAGCTCGCACTCGACCGTATCGGCGTTGGCGAACACTTGATGCTCGGGGGTGATAACCTCGATTTAGCGCTTGCCCACCTTGCAGAGCAGCGCTTCAATCAAAACAAAAAATTGAATGCTTCTAGCCTAACCAAGCTTATTCAGCAGACTCGCGCCGCAAAAGAGAGCCTGCTTTCTGCTAATGCGCCAGACGATGTGAAGATCACCATGCTGGGCAGCGGTTCAAAACTGCTTGGCGGAACGAAGAGTATTGGTTTAACCAAACAAGAAGTTCATCAGATTGCACTAGAAGGTTTCTTCCCGCTTTCAGAGTTTACGGAAGTACCCGACAAACGACGTAGCGCGGTGGTTGAGTTCGGTCTACCCTACGCAGCAGATCCTGCTGTAAGTAAGCACGTTGCCGAATTCCTAGCGACCCACCAGCAAGTATCTAAAGCCGCATTGGAAAAGTCAGACTCTGTTGAGTTTGATGATACCAAACCTGCAATTCCTGTTGGTGTGCTACTCAATGGTGGTGTGTTCAACAGTGAACTGGTAACAGAGCGAATTACTCAGTTACTTGGCAATTGGAACGGTGCACCAATCACCGTCTTAGATAACCCTCACCCTGACTGGTCTGTAGCCCTTGGTGCTGTAGCTTTTGGTAAAGCACGCCGTGGTGCACAACTGAAAATCGGTGGCGGTGCCGCTCGTTCTTACTTCTTGCATCTACAAGAGAAGAACAAGATGGGCAAAGCGCTTTGTTTGCTTGCCAAAGGTACTGAAGAAGGCCAAGAGATACGCTTAAACAGCCGTCGTTTCTCGCTGACTTTAGGTGAGCCAGTACGATTTAATCTACTGACTTCAACCCACGATCAAATTGCTCATGACACCGCTATTCAAAATGGTGTGATGGTCAATGTCGACGCTGACTTGTTCTCCCCTCTTCCACCGTATATTTCAACACTGGAAGGTTCAGGTACTGCAGAGCTCCAAGCCAACCAAAAAGAACGCGTCGAAGTATTGCTCGCGTGTCAATTAACAGAAGTCGGCACACTGAAAATGGAGTGTGTGAGTACAGAAGATGACTCTAAACGTTGGTTGCTCGAGTTTGAAGTCAGAAACAAGCAAGGCGATGAGTCTGATACCGCTAAACTTCACCCAAGGCTGGATGAATGTAAGGAATTGATTTCTCGTCTGTACAGCGGCAACAAGAAGAGTGCTGAATCGAAAGAGATCAAAACACTATCGAAAGATCTTGAGAAACGACTCGGTAAGCGTGATGAATGGGACTTCACGACCCTTCGCCATCTGTTTGATACCTTTTCATTAGGTCGTAAACGCCGTCGTCGTTCAGAAGCACACGAGAAGAACTGGCTGCGTTTGGCGGGTTACTCGATGCGTCCAGGCTTTGGCGATCCGACTGACTCATGGCGTATCGAACAAATTTGGGGCCTTTACCAACAAAACATTCAGTTCCAGAACCACCAAGGTTGGACGGACTGGTGGGTATTCTGGCGTCGTGTTGCGGGTGGCCTGAATCAAGAACAGCAAGAAACCATCTTGGCTGATATCGCGAAGTACCTTCACCCAGGTGCAATGAAGAACCCTAAGACAGCGAAAGATGCGCAAGACAATGGCTATGAAGCCATGGTGAGATTGGCAGCGTCCCTTGAGCAACTCGAGGTGGAAGATAAAGTTCTATTGGCTACATGGTTCTTGAGCAAAGCAATTAACCATAATCAGTTCGAACAGGCTCACTGGTGGGCTCTGGGTCGCTTAGCGTCTCGTACACCTTTATACGGAAGCCAACACAGCGTCATTCCAAGAGAGCAAGCAGAACAGTGGTTACCAAAGCTGCTTGACCAAAATTGGCAGAAAGAGCAGATGATTGCCTTCGCGGCAGTGATGATTTGCCGCAAGACAGGTGACCGACAGTTCGATATCTCTGATGACTACCGTGCTCAAGTTCTTGATAAATTAAAGCAAAGCAAGGTACCTGATTCATGGCTAACGCTAGTGAGTGAAGTCACTGAACTTTCTGAGAGCGAGTCTAAACGCGTATTTGGTGATGCATTACCAAGCGGGTTAAGCCTGATTAATAACTAGGTTTAAAAACGATTAGCTTTAGTTGTTAATGAGTAAAGAAGCTAACGAGAAAAGAAAAAGCCACTTTCGATTCGTTGAAAGTGGCTTTTTTATTGGTGGCTTAAGGCTGGTATGTTTAGTCGACTTATCGCATCTTGGTTAAGAGCCTTAGCCGTATTGCAGTTCATCATTGTTAATGTTTCGTACCTGTTGGGTTGATAGGAAAATCCGTATTTTCATAAATATCAGATAACTTTTTCGGTTTCTTCTCTTTAGCTCCTTGGTTCAATTGATTATGAGTTTCGCTTAAAAGCCATTCCTCATGCATTTTTGCTGAATCCAAAAACTCTGGATCTTCCATTGCTTCCTTGCGAAGTTTATTTACACGTTCGAGAGTATCCCAAATCATAATACTTCACCTCCACTAAGGCAGTAATATTAAGATAGCTCAAACACACAAAACTTCAACTAACCCAATGAGATAGCGATCTCAATTTCGTAATTTGCCCACTTTAAAAAAGTGGAAGCGCTCATTTTCAATTGAGCTCAGACAGTGGGTATTCCCCATGATCTTCAAAGATCATCAGGTATAAAAAAAGCGAGCTTAATGCTCGCTTCTTGTCTGTCTATCTGTTGATCGGATCGCCAACACTCGCACGATTAAATCAAACCAACTTAAGCACGGTTACCAATTTTAACCGTACCATTTGTAGCAAACCAAAGTGCTTCTGAACGACGGCGACCGAGTAAGATAGGGCCATCATCGTAGAACAAAAAGTTTTTCCAATGCTTCTTGAAAATCGACCATTTGGTTTCAAGAACATTGTATTTTTCGTAGCAAAAATAAACAGTTACGTCATCTTGCCAATCAATGAAGTTAAGGATTTCTTCTGGCATTTCAGGCTCATCGGCTTCCCAATTTGCCATCCAGCTGATCTCTTCATTCCAGTTCGACGCTTTGCTTGGCCAATCTTGCGAACTTAGTCTTTCTGCATCCGGGCTTTGAGGGCTCACGTTCTCTTTCCAAAACTGAGATGCTCTCGCCTGTGTCATTGGTTTTATCTTTTCCAAATCTTCAGCGGGTAGTGGCATTGACTGGTGAGTGAAAATCCATTTTCTTTGGTATTCGTCCAAAGTTGTATATGACATCAAAATTCCTCAAATATCTTCTCAGGCTTATGGGCTTACCATGCCTATATGTTCTTTCGATACAGCGATGACTTCATTTTATTTATGTTCTCCGCTGTATCTAAATTCAATGTTTTACACTGACACGGAGCGTTTATCTTGCCAGTTTGGGTTTACCAGTGCCGTCAACACGTGATCTTCCCATTTACCGTTAATCTGTAGGTAATCTTTGGCAAAACCTTCTCGAACAAAACCAAGATGCTCTAATACACCCGCACTTCGTTCGTTGTGAGGCATGTAGCCCGCCATTAAGCGGTGCATGTTCTGCACATCAAACATGTAGTCTTTAGCCATGCTCAAGCCTCTGCGCATGTAACCGTGGCCCTGTGCACTTTGCGCCAATGAGTAACCGACATTACAAGCGTAGAACGGGAAACGAGACAAATTACTGAACGATATGGTACCTAACATTTCATTTGAATCGGCATTAATCAACAAGCAATAATAGCCTAGCCCCAATTTATGGAGTTCGTTTAACTTAATCAGCCGTTGAGCCCAATCAGCTCTGTCAAAGAACGCATCCTCTCGGGTCGGTTCCCAAGGCTTAAGGTACTCTCTGTTCACCTGAAAGTACTCACTGATCATGCTCGCATCATAGATCTCAGCCGTTCGTAAAATTAGGTTGCCATCACGTTTATCAATACGTTGCTGCGTACTCGAATCTTCCATAGTCTTGTTCTTATTTTTGTCTCTTTTTACGTTACCGCCTCACTCTTACCGAATTTAGCAGTCTAATATCATCAACTCTTTCTGATACCGTAATCACGAAGCTTATTCGCTATTGAGGTGTGAGAAACATTCAGACGTTTAGCAAGCTTACGGCTTGATGGGAAAGACTGATAAAGCTTCTCTAAAATCTGAGATTCATAGTCTTTCATGATCTCGTCAAGCGAGCCGTCTAAGCTTAAGTTCGCCATTCCAGCAGTCATAGTGTCAAGCTGTGGCAGGTGGAATTGCTCAACCGTTAACGTATCTGAATCCAACTCTGTTAGTGCACGTAGAACCATGTTGTCTAACTGACGAATATTGCCCGGCCATTGGTAGTTGCCTAATTGATCGATTAGTTCTTGAGTCAACTTTGGTTTCAACATACCTAACTGCTGTGCGTACTTTGCAACGAATAGCTCCAGTAATGGCGCAACATCGTTTGAACGTTCACGCAAAGCAGGAATCGACAAAGTCAGTACGTTCAAGCGGTAGAACAGATCTTCACGAAACGAGCCCGAGTCGGCTAATTCAGAAAGGCGATGGCGCGTTGATGCGATAATACGAACATCCGCGTGCATCTCTTCTTCTTCACCAACACGACGGAATGAACCATCTTGTAGGAAACGCAGCAGTTTGATTTGTAGATGCGGGCTCATTTCGCCGATTTCATCTAAGAATACCGTACCGCCATTCGCTTGTTCAAAGATGCCTTTATGACCTTGCTCATGGTTGAATGAGCCCGGTGCATGTCCAAACAATTCCGTTTCTGCTACGTCATCAGGCATTGATGCACAGCTTAGAATCAAAAATGGAAAAGAAGATCGATTTGAACGGTTATGACACGATTTCGCCAGCATCTCTTTACCCGTACCTGTATCCCCTTCAATAAGCAGAGGTTGATCTAGCATAGCCAGTTTCTTAGCTTGACTGATCAAGGCTTTATGGCGATTAGAGACACCAACAAAGTGTTCAAAACCTAGGTTATTCTGTTCAGGGATGGCGTCTGGCGCGTTCATTTCTTGGTTACAAGAACGAATCGTCATTACTGCACTCGCCAGTACCGCCTCGTTGACATCACCACCTAGATAAATAGGCAGAATTTCAATAGAGAAATCTAGGCCATCTAGCACCACGACTTCACGATGGCGCGTTACATCGCCTTCAATCCAACGAGCGAAGTTAAAGCTAGGGACGAAGGTCGCTAGTGGCTCACCGATCACTTCTTCTTCTTGTTTGTTGAAGAGGTTCAATGCAGCGTGGTTTGCCATGTCGACTGAGCCTTTAAGGTCAATCGCAATCACAGGATCAGGTAGGTTTGCCAGCAGGGCAATCAACTCTGTGTTATGCCTTTCGCTTGGCATAAACTGGATTTTACGTACATCCTTCACACCTGAAATTCGGCGAATTTCAGCCATAAGTTCACTAAAAGCATCAAAATTAATATCCGGGCAATTTAGGTAAATAATACCTTTAACATCAATTTCGATTCCTCGTAAATCAATGCTTTTTGAGGCCAAGATATCGAGCAACTCACGCGTTAAGCCGAGTCTGTCTTCACACAATACTTCAAGACGCACAAATAGTCCTATTATAGGTGTCAGGATAAGTTGACAGTAGTGTGAATTAAGCTCTAAGTTCAGTCAAGAAGAAGAGTAAACATATGTTTACTCTTCGCTCGCAAATCACTCAACTTCCTTGTGTATATAGACTTTATAGGAAAGTAATTCGCTTTATTTCCTACATTTCAATTTTGAGCACTTCGCTTTACTTTAAGGTAATGCGCTTGATTTCAGAAAGGACGGCTTTGCGAAGGTCGGATAGTTTTACTTTTCGCTCACTATGCCAAGGCATAGGACGCAGCAATGTCATGGCTTTTAAGCCCAGTCTCGCAGTGAGGATACCGACACCGAGCCCCTGCCCTGCTCGAGCTGAGACTTTACCTGCAAGATCCATCGAGACGAGATCCATACTCGCATCAATCGCGAGTTCACTGGCTCCTGCAGCGGCCATGTTGATTAACACCAGTTTAAATAGCTTTATACGAGACCAGTAGCCCAGTTCAATGCCATACACATCAGCAAGCTTGTCTATCATAGTGAAATTTCGCCAAGCCACCAGCAACATATCTGCTGCCGCCAATGGGCTCACAGCAACCAAAGCCGCGGATTCGGTCGAGAACTTAGTGACGATCTGAGTCGCGACCTTATCTTGCTGACTCACGACCAACGCATCGTACATATCCAACACTTCAGCATCGCTGTGCGCTGGGTTAATGCTGTTTCGCCACTTATCGTACGAAGGTGACTCAGCAATAATACCGCCCTGCTTGGCAATGTTTTCACAGAATGCTTTGCCTTTACCAACACTCTGGCTTTGTAACAGCTCTTCACTCTGCTCTTGTACACTGAAATGGTCTTTCAGCGAACGCAGCTTCCACAACTCTTTGCCTATTGCGCCTAAACCTAATGAAGCAATGGCAGCGATGAAACCTGCCCAACCTAAAGCTAGCCAGTCAGCGGTTTGAATAGCTGTAATGACAGAGTCAATCGCCTGCCATCCGACTAGGCCAGAGAAAGCGACAAGTAAGCCCGTTCCAAACCACTTCTTCTTTTTACTCGGTCGAATCACTTGTTCCAGTTGCTGCTCAGCGTCACCATCAAGGCCGGTTTCCACTTGTGGAGCGACGGGCACAAACTTCTCTTGTTCCGTGAATAACTTTTGAGCACCCAAATCTTGGGTAACTTCATTCTTATCCGGCTCATCGAACGAGGTCTTCAACGGTTCATCAAAGACCTGTTTCGTTTTCAATTCACTCATTTTGATTGCCTCAATTACTTCAACTTGTCGCCAATGAGATACTCTAAAACCTTGTCGATTCTTAGATGCTGACAAGGCTCATCGGAGTGTTGCTCCATTGGCCTAAAGCTCGTGAAATCAAACTGGTTGGTTTCCCAATACTGTTTGTTTGGCAGTTTACGCGGCACCTCTCCCGGATACATGGTTTGAGGGATATTATCCAAAGTCACACCTTGCAACGCCGGAACATTGTTTGAACCTGACGAGATATAACCCGCGCAGGTCGCTTGAATAGACGCAATGCTCATGCAACTCATATCGATGTGTTCAAACGCCGCCTGTTGCCAAGCAGGGTGTACCATCTGCTGTAACAGCGATACCAAGTTCGGATGTTGATCCGGTGTCACATGGTCAGCCTTAGTGGCAGCAAACAAGATCTTGTCAATCTTCGGCGCAAACAAACGTCTTAGCATATTGCTTCGCCCGTACTTAAAGCTCTTCAATAACTGTTCTAACGCACCACGCATGTCCATGAAAGAGTCATAGCCTGCGTTAAGTGGTTGTAAGCAATCCACCAGCACGATTTGTCTGTCGAACGTGGCAAAGTGATTCTTGTAGAACGCTTTCACGACTTTCTGTTGATACTCTTCATAACGCGCTTTTAAAACCGCATAGTTGCTGGTTTTTGAGAACTTACCCTCGGGAGCAGCGCACGGAAAAAATTGCAGCACAGGCGCGCCTTCAAGCTCACCCGGCAATACGAATCGACCCGGTTGTACCCAGTGCAATCCGTTATCCTTACAAGTATGAAGGTACTGAGTATAGCTATCGGCAATCGCGACCAGTTTCTTTTCTTCTGCTTCGGCTAGCAAGTCAATGTCGCCACGTATTGTGTTCCACTGTTGCGAGTAGGTTTCTCTATCGCCTTTCAACGCGGTAAATTGAGATTGACTCCAAGTATCAAAGTCCATGTCCAACAAAGGTAAATCAAGCAGCCATTCGCCCGGATAATCAACAATATCGAGATAAAGGGTGCTGTTTTTGCTCAGCAGCTTCTTTGCGCCTTTAGCTGGCTTATATTTAATTGCTAGACGAATCTCACTAACATCTCGCGTTGGCACTGGCCATTCTGGTGGTTGTGCATTCAACGACTCCATTGCTTCATCATAAGAGAAACGTGGGATCATCATGTTTTGTTGCGGGATGCGCTTTGCGCCAATAATTCTGCCATCTCTCGCCGATGCAAGTAGAGGCAGATTTTTGTGGGTAGACGTATGAAGAAGCTGATTAACCAGCGAAGTAATGAATGCTGTCTTACCCGCACGAGAAAGCCCCGTGACCGCTACTCGAATGTGAGAATCCGTTCCTCTGCTTATAAAGTCACTCATTTCTTGAGTTAGGTGTTTCATTTGAACGACTCCGTGATAATTAGGCCAGTCGGTTATGATAATAGATAGGCTAGCCTATGTTCTTTCCCTATTAGGGTTGTTTGTATGCTTTTGCTTTTTCTTTTGCTTGTTCTTTTACTAATAGTGGTGAGTATGCAATACCCATTCTCAATGCTAGATGAATAAAAGCCCCTGACTACATTCATAATCAGGGGCTTTAGAATTTGTCTGCGGTATCTGACTCTTAATCGTCTTCAATCAACTTGTAGATAACAAACAGTGCAATCTCTGCAATTAGCCAAAGCGCACAAGTAATCGTCACGTATTTATTATCAAAGATACTGATCCCTTTCAAGATCAGGTCGTAACCAACAAAAGCACCAATCACCACTGCCAAGATAATCTGTAGGATCTGAATAAAACGAGGCATTCCTCTCTCCTATGTTCTTATATCAAACTATGTGTTTATCACTATATCATTGATAATAAGACAAAAGTGCAAATAATGCTGCACTTTTGTCTTCAACTTTCTGTCAAGATTTGCAATTCAAACGCTGAAGTTAGCGACAATTACAATTTTTTGGCGTCGGTTAATTATGCTTTTTCAGCTTCAGCAATTTTCACTTTCCACGTGTCAGGGCCGATCTGGTGCGCGTTCACGCCATTAGAGTCAACCGCAACCGTTACCGGCATATCTTCAACTTCAAACTCGTAGATCGCTTCCATACCGAGATCTTCAAACGCAACCACACGTGCTTTCTTAATTGCTTTTGCAACAAGATAAGCGGCGCCGCCAACAGCCATTAGGTAAACTGACTTATGTTGTTTGATTGATTCAACGGTCGCAGGGCCACGTTCTGCTTTACCAATCATGCCCATAATGCCAGTTTCTTCTAGCATCATGTCGGTGAACTTATCCATACGAGTAGACGTTGTCGGGCCAGCAGGACCTACCGCTTCATCACCCACAGCATCAACAGGGCCAACGTAGTAAATGAACTTACCTTTCAGGTCGACGCCTTCTGGTAAACCTTCACCACTTTCAAGCATGCCTTGAATACGCTTATGCGCTGCATCACGACCCGTTAAGATCTTTCCTGATAGAAGAACCGTTTCGCCGGTCTTCCAATCTTGAACGTCTTCTTTAGTAATTTCATCAAGGTTAACACGGCGTGTATTTGCGCCTGCTTCCCAAGTTATATCTGGCCACTCTTCTAACTTAGGTGGTGTTAGCTCTGCAGGGCCGCTGCCGTCTAGAGTGAAGTGTACGTGACGCGTTGCCGCACAGTTCGGGATCAAGCAAACAGGCTTAGAGGCTGCGTGCGTTGGTGCTGTTTTGATTTTCACGTCAACCACTGTCGTTAGACCGCCAAGACCTTGTGCGCCAATGCCCAGTTTATTTACACGGTTGAAGATATCTAAACGAAGCTCTTCTTCTGCGTTCTCTGGGCCTTTGTCGATAAGCTCTTGGATATCGATGTGTTCCATCAGAGATTCTTTAGCGAGTACCGCGGCTTTCTCCGCCGTACCGCCAATACCTATACCTAGCATACCCGGTGGACACCAGCCCGCGCCCATTGTTGGTAGCGTCTTCTCTACCCACTCTGCAATATCATCAGAAGGGTTAAGCATTACCATCTTGGTTTTGTTCTCAGAACCGCCGCCTTTTGCCGCGATTTGAATTTCAACTTTGTTGCCTGGAACCATATTAATGTGAACAACCGCTGGTGTGTTGTCTTTGGTATTAATACGCTTACCTGCAGGGTCCATTAGGACAGATGCACGCAATGGGTTATCTGGATTGTTGTAAGCTTGACGAACGCCTTCATCAACCATCTGTTGTACTGTTTGATCCGTTTCCCACCTAACATCCATACCGATGTTCACGAAACAAGTAACAATACCCGTATCCTGACAAATTGGACGATGGCCTTCCGCAGACATGCGTGAGTTGATAAGAATCTGAGCAATAGCATCTTTAGCTGCTTGGCTCTCTTCTTTCTCGTACGCTTTTTCTAGGGCTTGGACAAAGTCTAAAGGGTGATAATAAGAAATGTACTGAAGTGCGTCAGCGACACTGCTGATCACATCTTGCTTACGAATAACCGTCATTGCATGCCTCTTTATTGTTCTGGTTCCATGTGGGTTCATTGTTTGGCTATGTGTGCCGAATCGGATTAGATGGTTTAGCCTTTTATTGTGTTGAGCTGTATTTAGTTGCTTTAGCAATCGCTTGCATAGCTGTAAACTAAACCACTTGGATTACTCCGTTCTAATCAAGAACCCATTTTATTTTCAATTTATGATACTCTTGCTTCCTCTCACACGCCATGCAGTGATCGAACTCTTTGTCACAAATTAAACAAATGAATAACAACGAATTTCGCTCTATCCAAATCAAGCAGCTTGAATATCAATCAACTTTAGCTAAACAGCTGTTTTCTCATATTGAAAGCGTGCCGTGGGCAATGCTATTACGGTCGGCCTCAGAAAGCCACGTTGATAGTCGATACGACATTTTAGTTGCTCAACCCATCGCCACCTTTGAGACAATCGGTGTAAAAACGACCGTTAATGTTAACGAGACGTGCGAGGTTTCAGAGTCAGACCCTTTCGAACTACTCGACCAATATCAGCAGCAATTACTACCCGCAATCAGTGAGCACCCTGAACTGCCTTTCGTTGGTGGTGCTTTAGGGTATTTTAGTTACGATTTAGGGCGACGAGTAGAAGCTCTTCCCTCTCTTGCTAAGCGTGATATTTCTGCACCAGACATGGCGGTTGGATTGTATGAATGGGCTGTGATTGTTGATCATAAGCTTAAAGCTGCGTTCCTTGTTGGGCAAAACATTGATACCCATTGGGATTGGTTAACTCAACAACAATCGCCAAGCCAACAAGCAGAACAAGCAGAACAAGCAGAACGAACTCATCAGAAGTTTGGATTAACCACCCCATGGCAATCCAATATGACTGAACAAAGTTATGCCAATAAATTCGATAGCGTTCAAGAGTACTTGTTGTCGGGTGACTGTTATCAGATAAACCTTGCTCAGCGCTTCAATGCCCAATACCAAGGCAGTGAATGGCTCGCTTATGAAAAGTTAGAGAAGTACAACTCAGCTCCATTCTCTGGTTTTATCCGTTTAGCAGGCTGCACCATTCTCAGTGTCTCACCTGAGCGTTTTTTAGAGCTCAATAGTGGCACCATTGAAACCAAGCCAATCAAAGGGACACGTCCTCGTTCTGAAAATTCCATGATTGATGACGCCAATGCTCAAGACCTGTTGAATGCTGAGAAAGATCAGGCAGAAAACCTGATGATCGTCGACCTGCTTCGTAATGATATTGGCCGAGTCGCAAGGCCGGGATCGGTTCATGTACCAAAGCTATTCGATATAGAGAGTTTCCCTGCTGTGCACCACTTAGTGAGCACGATAAGGGCAGAGCTTGATGTCCATCATTCAGCACATGACCTATTAAGGGCTTGCTTTCCCGGGGGGTCGATTACCGGCGCTCCAAAAGTTCGCGCGATGCAGATCATTGAGGAGCTAGAGCCTCATCGTCGCTCGGCGTATTGCGGTAGCATTGGTTATATCAGCCGTAATGGCAGAATGGACACCAGCATTACGATTCGTACGTTAGTGGCAGAAAACAATACACTTTATGCTTGGGCTGGAGGAGGTGTAGTATTTGATAGTGATTGTACTTCTGAGTACCAAGAGACTCTTGATAAGCTGAGTAGAATATTGCCTGTACTGGCTGATAGATAAATTTAATCTAGATTTATTAAAACGGGTTATTAAAAACAGCTAAAAAGCCAATCTGGAAAGTACTTTAATATTAAAAAAGCTAAGTGGGCAATCACCTACTTAGCTTTTCAATAACACTAGCCTAGAAGGTGTATGTTGTAGCCAAATAGAATGAGCCTAGCGTGTGAACGTTAGATAACTCTTTGTTCTTTTCATCTTTCACTTTGATATCAGCTGCTTCCCAATCAATACCTGCACGTAATGCTAGAGCTGGTGCAGCAGGAATTGCATACTCTACGCCCACCCCCATTTTTATACCAGATACGGTTGATGACTTAGTCGCAAAGTATTTATTATTACCACTGTTTTCAATTTCTGAATTTAAAAAGCTATAACCTAAAAGTGCATAAGGTCGAAGACCAATATCGAACGTATAACCAACATTCGCAGCAACGCTAATTGAACTAAAGTCTGTTGTGAATGCTTTTGAACTGCCTACTTTTGTTGTAGACGTTCCATATTTAGTATATTGGCCTTCGATACCAATAATACGGTTGATCTGATAACCGGCAATGAGTTTATAAGAAGGTGATTCAGTTTCAGTTGTTGTGGTTTTGCGAGTTATGGCCTTACCAAAACCACCATCATCAAGTTCAGTTGAACCAGCTCCTACTCCGATATAGAAACCATTTGGGTCTTTTTGTGCAGCCACTGCAGATAAAGGTGCAATTAGAGCAAGCGTCACTATCATTTTTTTCATATCGAATCCATTTTTATAGTTTTTCAAACCTCCTTAATATAATTAATAAAAGCGACCAATAAAGTAAGTGAACGTATAGCATTGTCAGCTCACTTGTTACATTGACAATATACTCAAGACATTAGAGACAAATCAATAACGTTGCATATTCACTCACTACAAAGGCAATGATATTTATTAGCCCCACTTATTCAGCATTATCACTAAGTCGTTAGCGGTATAGGGTTTACTCAATATATCGTCCATACCAGATTCAATACACAACTCTCGCTCTTCTTTTGTCGTACCAGCGGTTAATGCAATAATTGGTTGGCTATATCCTGAACTTCGCAGTTTCTTCGTCGCTTCAAAACCATCCATGACTGGCATCCGGCAATCCATAAACACAATGTCATACTCATTATTCGACGCTAATTCCAACCCTTCTATACCATTACCGGCAATCGCTGGCTCTATTTCGTATTTGCGTAGCATTTGTTGGATGATGATCTGGTTCATCTTAATATCATCAACCACCAGCACTTTAAGCAATGTCAATTCAACCTCAGACTCAAAACCTTTGGCGACACTATCGCGCTCAGCCAGTGTATCGACAACTTGAAGAGGGAGTGAAATGGTAAATGTCGTACCCGAACCAACAATACTGCTCACCTCAATGTCTCCCCTCATTAACGCAGCTAGCTTGCGACAAATCGCTAAACCAAGCCCTGTCCCTTCGTAATTTCGGCTACTTGAGTTATCGGCCTGTGTAAAAGGTTCAAACAGTGTCTTAATAGCAGATTGAGCAATACCAACGCCACTATCCTCAACAGAAAAAATAAATTGGTCGTTAAGCCATTTTATCTCTACGCTCACATGGCCTTGATCGGTGAATTTAATTGCATTGCCGATTAAGTTCACGAACAATTGAGTAATACGCTCTAAGTCACCGTAGAAGTGACTGGGTACCCCATCGGTTACATTGACATCAAACTGGATCTGCTTTTCAATCGCTCGATTGGTAAAAATACTATCAATGGTATTTTTCAAATTTTGGAGTGCAAATGTTTTGGGAATTAATTCCAGCATACCCGCATTGATTTTACTGTAATCGAGAAGGTCATTAATGATGGTTCTAAGAAACTCACCGGATTGGCTCAAGTTATTCACGATCTCACGTTGAGAACTGCTCAGTTCGGTGTCGCTAATCAACTCCGCACTACCAAGAAGACCATTGAGTGGGGTTCTCAATTCATGGTTAATCATGGCGACAAAGTCACGCGTTGCCCTTTCGGACTCTTCCGCTCGTTTACGTGATTCTATATTTCGGTTAATCGCAAGTTGATGAGTTAACGCACTGCAGATAAGGTCCGTCACTAACAACAGTTGGCTTTGGATGAATTCGTAGTCTTGATCTAACAACCTGACCTGAACGATTAACGCGCCCACACTCACTTTTTCGACCTCTAATGGCACGGTAAGCAAGCAACCTTGCCAATGAGGTTCTTGAATATCTTTCTCTATTACCTCGACTGTTTCATCACCATAGTCATGGGTTTGTAACTGAGGTATTAGATTGGGGGGTAAAACCAAGCGACTGGCTTCAATTAGATAACTGTTAGTTACACTCGCCGTCAATTGGGACAACATCACATCATCGAGATCACTCCTCAGAAACGCGCGTCCGAAATCAATCAACAGGTTGTCGATTTGTTCTTGGAATTCAATCCGTCGAATATTCGCATTTGAACGCTTTTCTAATTGGCGCAACGCAAGTTCAAGCTGTTGATTGGCCTCAAACAGCTCGAGACTCTTTTGCTCCAACAAGGCTTCAGCCGCTTTCCGTGCTGCTATTTGACGTTTAAGTTTTTTCTCTTGGGCAGATGCCAGATCCATATCACTTTTCTACTTTGAGATTAAACCTAACCACACTTTGGTCATCATTCTGAGGTGTCATTTCTACCACGATGGTTTCACCATGATAGTCAGCACACCCCTCGATTAATCCCAAACAAACGTGAGACATACATCGTGCGCTTTTATAGTCAAAAACAAGTTGCGCTTCGGTCGTGGTGATAAAGCTAAATTGTGGAGGCTCAGCATCTGGGTAGAGCTTCTTCACTTCTACGTGAATGTAACGCTCTACGTGCTGAATAAATTGAAAAGTGGTGTTGCTATGGGCGAGGCTCGCTTTATTCGGTAATGAGGCCAGTAAGTTCTTAAAAACCGATTGTCCAAAAACACGTTGCAGGCTCGCTGCATCAATATCGGTTTTCTTACTCAAGTTTATAATCAATCGAACAAGATCTTTGTGGTCGTAACTTCCGACTGATGTGTAGATCCCTTCATCTTCTGACATCTCTAGAACTTCTTCCAAAAGCTCTAACCCAAACTTGTCTTCAACAAGCTCTAAAAATTCGGTGAATATGATTCCTTTCATTTCATACCTTTTCTTCTATTTCTTTTTAGAATGGTCCACTAAGTCATTGTTATCAAATTCTTAAACAGAAAATGTACGTTTCATCACCCAATTTATGACATGGATAACGCTTACTAGTAGAAGTACACATATTCAAATATAGCAAAATCCGTCACTCTTAGAAGATTGGGAACATTTACCTTGAAAAACGCCGCTACCCAGTCCCTTCTTATTTCCAGTTATTGCCGGTACTAACGGAGGAAAGTGAAGGCAAATTCGAAATTGGTAATCAACACACGGTTATGACTATACTTAAAATCATAATAATCAATATATTGGCTTTATATGAACAAAGATAACTTCCTTCAACAATTCCAGCTCAACTCTACCGTTGGCTATCACCCAGAATCCGTTGAGCGCGTTTCACACATCAATGACGATCAATTGCGTAAAGCAGCAGTGGTAGTCGGCTTAGTGGAACGAGAGGATGGTTTACATGTTATTTTTACGAAAAGAGCCGCTCATTTAAAACATCACCCTGGTCAAATCAGCTTTCCTGGAGGGAAACACGAACTCTCCGATCCTTCTATGCAATTCACCGCACTTAGAGAACTTCACGAAGAGGTCGGAATTCGATCGGATCAGGTTAAAATTGTTGGGCAATTACCCACTTTGAGTACCATTAGTAAATTTTTAGTTACACCGATTGTTGTAGTGGTCGATTCGGACTATAAACCCATCATCGATGAGAACGAAGTTGCTTCGATTTTTGAGGTGCCCGCCACCTATGTTTTAGACCAAGCCAAGTTACACAGCCACACTGTTAACTTAAAAAAAATCAAGCATCGTGTTTTTGCCATGCCCTTCCAAGAGCACCTAATTTGGGGCGTTACGGCTCAAATCATCCAATCACTGCAGCAACACGTAGTGCAACAAATTACATAGAAACTACGTTTTGTTTAATCCTTGTTAACAAACACAGCCTTTTCCATGGAACAGATTTATTAATCCAATTTTACGCAAACGTTTCCCTGGTATAATTCTGTACAACCCCGCCTTTCGCATAAGATAAACTAATAGCACGCATAAACATAAATCACCTGTGGCACGCTATTTTCGTGATCAAAAATCCGTTTTTCGCATATCATGTGACACGCCGTTTCATTACATGATTTAGATCTATTTTTTGTAGAAGAAAATTCTGCAGAATTAGCCCCGACTTATTTCCTGTTCCCAAAAAATGAGTAATTTAACATGAACACAACAACTTCTTCGGCAAATGCCGTTACAGATACAAGCAAGTTTAACTATAAAGATTTTACCTGGTGTCTATCACTATTCGGTACAGCAGTTGGCGCTGGTGTACTATTCCTTCCAATCAAAGCTGGTGCGGGTGGTTTTTGGCCACTAGTTATCCTAGCTTTAATCGCGGCACCAATGACTTGGTTCGCACACAAATCTCTAGCTCGTTTCGTACTGTCTTCTAAGAACCCAGAAGCAGATATTACAGACACAGTTGAAGAACACTTCGGTAAGACTGGCGCGAACCTTATTACTTTCGCTTACTTTTTCGCTATCTACCCAATCGTTCTTATCTACGGTGTTGGTATTACAAACACAGTTGACTCTTTCCTAGTAAACCAAATGGGCATGGAATCTATTCCTCGTCCTCTTCTTTCTGGTGCACTTATCCTTGCTATGACAGCAGGTGTTGTATTCGGTAAAGAGCTGATGCTTAAAGCAACTTCAGCAATGGTTTACCCACTAGTATTCATCCTACTAGCATTGTCTTTCTACCTAGTTCCTGATTGGAACACTTCAATGATGGAAACAAGCCCAGAATGGTCAGCAATGCCTTCTATTATCTGGCTTGCGATTCCAATCATCGTGTTCTCTTTCAACCACAGCCCAATCATTTCACAGTTCTCTAAAGAGCAACGTCGTGTGTACGGTGAAGACGCGGTTAAGAAAACTGACGCGATCACTGGTGGCGCAGCAATGATGCTGATGGGTTTTGTAATGTTCTTCGTTTTCTCTGTAGTACTTTCTCTATCTCCAGAGCAACTAGCAACAGCGCAATCTCAAAACATCTCTGTACTTTCTTACCTAGCTAACGTTCACGAGTCTCCACTTATCTCTTACATGGGTCCTCTAGTAGCGTTCGCAGCAATCACTTCTAGCTACTTCGGTCACTTCCTAGGTGCTCATGAAGGTCTTGTTGGTCTAATCAAGTCTCGCTCTGGTTCTTCAATCAGCACGATTGAGAAAGCTTCTCTAGCGTTCATCGTTGTTACAACTTGGATTGTTGCGGTAGTTAACCCAAGCATCCTAGGTATGATTGAAACAATGGGTGCTCCAATGATTGCAGCTATCCTGTTCCTAATGCCTGTATTCGCAATGAACAAAGTACCAGCTATGGCTAAGTACAAAACTTCAGCACCTGTGCAAATCTTTACAGCTTTATGTGGTCTAGCGGCTATTAGTTCTGTAATCTACGGCGCTCTTTAATCTCAAGCCCTTTTTATAAGATGACATTCATCTTATATGGCGAGGTTAGACAAAAAATATAATGATAATAAATGAGCCTCCCTACTCCCCTTGGGAGGCTCTCTTTTTGAGGTAATCGCTATGATTAGTGTATTTGATATCTATAAAATCGGTGTTGGTCCATCGAGCTCACATACAGTTGGACCAATGAAAGCGGGTAAAGAATTTATTGATGACCTACGTTCAATGGGAAAATTGCGCGACATCACTAAAATCACCGTGGACGTATATGGATCACTATCACTGACAGGGAAAGGTCACCACACAGATATCGCAATCATCATGGGTCTTGCTGGCAATACTCCTGAGCGTGTTGATATCGATTCTATTGCAGGCTTCATTGCTCGAGTAGAAGAAACTGAACGTCTACCTGTCGGTATGCACTGTCATACTGTTTCGTTCCCTCGCGACGGCGGAATGAACTTCCACACTAGCAACCTTTCTCTGCACGAGAATGGCATGAGCATTCATGCTTGGGTTGATGACGAAGTCGCATATTCAAAAACGTATTACTCAATTGGTGGTGGTTTCATCGTTGACGAAGAGAACTTCGGCAAAGAAGAAGAAAACCCAATTAAAGCACCTTACGAATTCACAACAGCGGAAGAGCTGGTTAATCAGTGTAAAGAAAGTGGTCTTTCTATCAGTACACTGGTTATGAAAAACCAAGCGGCTTTCCACTCAGACGAAGAGTCTCGCACTTACTTCGCTAACATCTGGAAAACGATGCGTGAGTGTATGGATCGCGGTATGAATACTGAAGGTATCCTGCCTGGTCCACTGCGTGTACCTCGTCGTGCAGCAGCACTTCGCCAACAACTGATCACGTCAGAAAAAACAACTAACGATCCAATGACGGTTGTTGACTGGGTGAACATGTTTGCTTTCGCAGTAAACGAAGAGAACGCAGCTGGCGGTCGTGTAGTAACGGCACCAACAAACGGCGCATGTGGCATCATCCCTGCTGTATTGGCTTACTACGATAAGTTCATTCAAACAGTGACAGAGAAAGACTACATCCGTTACTTCGCAGCTTCTGGCGCGATCGGTGGTCTTTACAAGCGTAACGCTTCTATCTCTGGTGCTGAAGTTGGCTGTCAGGGTGAAGTTGGCGTGGCGTGTTCTATGGCTGCTGCTGGTCTTGCTGAGCTTATGGGTGGTAGCCCAGAGCAAGTATGTATGGCTGCAGAAATCGGCATGGAGCACAACCTAGGTCTAACGTGTGACCCAGTTGCTGGCCAAGTACAAGTTCCATGTATCGAGCGTAACGGTATTGCTGCAGTTAAAGCAATCAACTCGACTCGTATGGCACTTCGTCGTTCTTCGGCTCCTACTGTTTCTCTAGATAAAGTTATCGAAACAATGCTAGAAACCGGTAAAGACATGAACGCTAAATACCGTGAGACTTCTCAAGGTGGTTTGGCAGTTAAGGTTGTTTGTTAATCATTTCTGAATTAATAAACCGATAATAAAAAAGGAACGCCGATGCGTTCCTTTTTTTGTATCTTAAGCTTTTGTCGCTAAAGCTTGGTGACTAGGGCGTGTTGATCTTTCGAGCTGATTTTTGCAGCGAGTTGCTGGGTATTT
>NZ_JBFSUD010000014.1:0-88392 GCF_041467175.1 Vibrio sp. 10N.247.310.24 | reverse complement strand
GAAACTCACTCTACCTTTTACCCAGAAATCAAGCTCATCTAAGCGGAGAAGAGCCACTTAAGTTATCCGAAGTGTGCCCCTTTGAGTAAAGTCGCCAACTCACTTTTGTCCAAAAACGAGCCAGCACGATCTCTGTTACCTCACCCCTTTCTAAGGTTAACCGCTCCCGATTACATTCCACTGGTTTACTGTTTTTCCATTCGCTTTTTATGGTTAAAATGCCTTATGGTACAAACAATCGAATTATAGATACTTGCGGGCTTTGCCAAAGGTATTCCCCATTTACACGAAAAGACTGATTATGAATTTTGATATCAATGCACTGAAACACCACCAACTGGTCGAAGATGGTCAACTAGAAGGGTGTTACCTTCATCAACCAGCACAGGGCAGCCAGCAAGACGATGACGCTGTTTTAGCAGAGCGCCAAGCGCTAGAAAAATTGGGGTATAAGGTAGTACAGGTACAAGCTAAAGGTGGGGCAACAACCTTTGCTGAGGCTATGCAAAAGTTTGCGAAGAAAACAGGTCACCAGACCAAAGAGTAAGCGAATGGGTGTAGAGGGGCTTTCTATTACGGCTGATAGCCTTTGGATTTTAAAGCGAACACAACATAAAGCTTTTAACAACAGCCACTTAACTCGAATTAAAACACACCCTGTAAGTCACTAAACGGGGTTATAAGTACATCAGCTAAATCTCTGCTATAACTCTATTTATGTATGATGCAATAATCAACGAGAGCCATTGATATGTCTTGTTTTTGCCTTAATAAGACCAGGCCTATAACCGTGCCATTATTCACCTCATAAAACAGCCTAAAGCCCGATTTTTTGAACTCTCTGATACTAGTGACCCCCAACCCTACAAGCTCAGAACATCTAGAGTACATGTCAGGGTTATGGCTCACATTTTCTTCAAAGGCATCTAAAAGACTCTCAACCCCTTCAATGACTGATTTTTCATCATTCCATTGAGTTAGGTGATCAATCGAATCATTTAGCGAATTTTCAAATGTTTCCGTGTATTGAATTTCTACTTTATGAGTCATATTTACCTTTGTTACTTACGGGCAGCTAATCGACTTCTTAAATCTCTAGACGAAGTTACACGATCTTGAACAACATCATTTTTTGCAAAGCTAACCAGTTTCATTAGCGCAATGGCATCTTGACGTTTTTTATGGTCTTCATACGACTCAACTACATACGTAGGTTTTCCATTTTGCGTGATCGTTAGTGGTTCACTTAAAGGCAAGTTAGCCGCATTTTTTTTTAAGAAACTGACGGTTTCTACATTTGCTGTGTCCATAATCACTCACCCTGTTTGTATTTGTTGCTTTAGTTAGTTGAATGTCATCACTCATTCAATAGCTATATTGTACTACCAGATCACTGCAAGTTCAAATTTAGACTTTATTTAAACCACCTTGCACAACCAAAACAGGACGCTTACCAAAAGGAGTTTCGTATTTCATGTAATGCTTAATCAAAATTGGCTTTTTGTAAGATCTCAATGAACGTCTTGATCTTGAGGTCTTCCGCTCCCTGTTTCGCGTAGAGGCCAACGTTTCCTAACTTAGAGTCATCAATCAGTAAGGTTTCGAAGCCTTTGTCTTTCATCCAGTCACACATTTTATGACTGTATGGCATGACAGCATTAGACATTCTCAACATATCTAAGCTCGCAAAAAGAGAGTCAACGTCATAGACATCTCGCCCAACCTCCTCAGAATCACGCCCGCCAGGCTGTGAATTTACGTGGTCAGACAGTACAGAGTTATGTCTAGAGTGATCGGGGGTCACTTGGAGTATTGGAAACGCCAACATCTCACGTCTTAACAAACTCGGGTCTAAGTGTTTCTTCGTTAACAATGGATGTTTAGCTCGAACAAACACCGCTTCTTTGTCTTGAAAGAGTGGGTAAAACGTTACTTTGCATCGCTCATGCAGCCCATAGATTTCATGGCCAACAAACAAGTCGATATCGCCTTGAACCAAGTGGTGCATCAAAGACAAGTTGTTACCGAACTCTAAATGTAGCGAGCCCATTTGTTCTTGTTGCTTGTATTCCTCAACCGCCTTGCAAACAAATTGTTCCCACCAAGCTTCCCCAGTGCCGAGCTTCAATTTACCGGATTGGCGCTGCTGCATGTCGGTAAAACGGTGCATTAACGACAGATGCTTTTCTTGCTGTTCTTGTGCAAACTCCCGAAACAACAACCCGTACTCGGTAAGCTCAACGCCTTTTGACTTACGAGTAAAAATAGCCACACCAACATCACTCTCTAATTTCTTGATCGCAGCGGTCAAGGAGGGCTGGCTAATATTCAGCTTTTCCGCGGCACCTTTAATACTGCCAGTATGCGCAACCATCAGAAAGTATCGGTATAGCTTGTTCATAGGATTCTCTTAGTTTGCATTCGATCACAAAATGCGAGGTTAGAAATTCAACAAATTAAACCACTGAACACAGTGCGCAGCGGATAGAGGTCATGATATAGGATTTTTCTATAGAGAGCATTAGTAATGCTATTTCCCACTGAAAGATGAAATCACTATAGTAAGGTCAATTAACTTATTAAGTGGACATTGAGATGGAACAGAAATGGTGGCATGACGCAGTAGTCTACCAAATTTACCCGCGTAGCTTTTTAGACTCGAATAATGACGGTATCGGTGACCTAAATGGAATCATCAGCAAACTCGATTACCTTAAAGAACTGGGCATTAATGTCATTTGGCTCTCTCCTGTTTATCAATCTCCAATGGACGATAACGGCTACGACATCTCCGACTACCAAGCGATTGCTGAAGAGTTTGGCACGATGGAAGAGATGAAACGCCTGATGGATGAAGCGAAAGAACGTGACATTAAGATTGTTATGGATCTAGTGGTAAATCATACGTCAGATGAGCACCGTTGGTTCGAGCAAGCACGCTCTTCAAAAGACAATCCGTATCGAAATTATTACATTTGGCGCGATGCAAAACCGGATGGCAGTGCACCGGATGACCAAGGTTCTATCTTTGGCGGAAGTGCTTGGCAGTGGGATGAACTCACACAACAATATTACTTCCATCTATTCTCGAAACGTCAGCCAGATTTGAACTGGGAAAACCCGAAGGTTCAAGAAGAAGTTCATACTATGATGAACTGGTGGATTGACCTTGGCATCGGCGGCTTCCGCTTAGATGTGATTGATCTTATTGGTAAAGAGATCGATAAAGGAATCACTGGTAACGGACCAAGGCTGCACAAGCTATTACAACAAATGAATCAGGCGACCTTTGGTAACAAGGATTTGTTAACCGTAGGAGAAACTTGGGGCGCAACACCAGAAATAGCCAAGCTATACAGCGGACAAGGTAGAAATGAACTTTCTATGGTATTCCAATTTGAGCACATTACCCTGACATGGGAAAACGGTGACAAATGGAACCCTATTCCGCTTGATCTTCGAGAGTTCAAAAATGTGCTGACCAAGTGGCAGCTAGAGCTGGCCGATGGTGGTTGGAATTCCCTTTTTTGGAACAACCACGATTTGCCACGTTTGGTTTCAAAATACGGTGATGACAAACATTTCCGAGTTGAGTCAGCAAAAATGCTGGCGACGTGTTTGCACTTCTTGAAAGGCACACCTTACATCTATCAAGGTGAAGAGATTGGCATGACCAATGTCGCTTTTGACAATCTAGACCAATATAAAGATATTGAAACGCACAATTTTTATAAAGTAAAAACGGAATCGAGTGTCACTCATGAACACATGATGGACGCCATTCACGAGAACAGCCGTGACAACGCTAGAACACCAATGCATTGGAACAAGCAACCTAATGCAGGTTTCTCTGACGGAACACCTTGGATTGAGCTGAATCCAAACTACCCAGAGATCAACGTCGAAAGTGCGTTGGCTGATCCAAGTTCCATATTTTATCACTACAAGACATTGATAGAGTTACGAAAAGCTCACCCAGCGATTGTCTACGGTTCATTCATTCCTGTTTTTGAAGAACACGACAAGGTTTTCGCCTACGTACGTGAGTTGGATTGTGAAAAGCTGTTTATAGTTTGTAACTTCTCAAACGACAACCTGACACTGGATATGCCTGAACAATACCAAACTCAGACGCTTGATTGTCTGATCAATAACTATCAAACGGTCACTGAGTTGTCAGCCAAGCTTGAACTGGCACCGTATGAATCATTTGCTGTAAAACTGTAATCATACGTTAAATTCAACACACCAAAGGCAAGGTTCTCCTTGCCTTTTTTATTACCCAATGCCATCGATTCTCTCCAACATTTCACATCTTAACCTAAGCAACCTAGCGCTTAGTTTTGGATGGCTTTCATCACCCAAAAATAGTTTGAGCCCGCCTTCACATTTCTCTATACGCGCCACTTCACAAAACTATGGCGATCGCCTGTAAAACAGCACTGTATCGGCATTGCTATAGCTTTTTACTATATCAAAGGTGCGTTTACCTATTTCTCAAAGGCTAAATTAGTCGATATTATTTTCAGCAGATAATAAGAACTGATAGAAGTGATTATCGTTATGGATAACCTTCTGAATATGGAATGAAACTATGAAACCTCTATTGAAAACACTGTCTATTTGTACCCTTGCTGCTCTTTTCAATGCACCGGCTTTTGCTATGGAAGAAGGTGAAATCACTATCTGGATCAATGGCGATAAAAGTTATGCCGGTCTTGCTGAAATTGGTAAACAATTCGAAGAAGATACCGGTGTAAAAATTAACGTCCAGTACCCAGATTCACTGGAAGCCAAATTCCAACAACACGCAGCAACTGGCGGCGGCCCTGACATCATTTTCTGGGCACACGACCGTTTTGGTGGCTACGCAGAATCAGGCCTACTTCACGAACTTAATCCAAGTAAAGAATTCAAAGAAAAGCTTGTCGACTTCAGTTGGGATGCGGTGACAGTCAATGGTAAAGTTGTGGGCTACCCTCTAGCAATCGAAGCACCTTCTCTAATCTACAACAAAGACCTACTTCCAAACCCACCAAAAACATGGGAAGAGCTTGCTGACATTCAGAAAGAGATGGCTAAGCAAAACAAAAAAGCCATCATGTGGGATGTGAAAAATGCGTACTTCACATGGCCGATGATCTCTGCTGGTGGTGCCTTCGCGTTTGAAAAAACAGCAACAGGCTATGACGCTAAAAGCACAGGTGTTAACAATGCAGCGGGTGTTCGCGGCCTTCAATTCTTAGTTGACATGGTAAACCAAGGGGTAGTTAACCCGAATATGGATTACTCCGTAGCAGAAGCAGAGTTCACCAACGGCAATGTGGCGATGACCATTAATGGCCCTTGGTCTTGGGGTAACTTAGACAAGCTTGGTGTTAATTATGGCGTTGCTGAACTGCCGACATTAAATGGCGGTAAAGGTAACCCATTTGTTGGGATCCTAAGTGCGGGTATCAATGCTGCGAGTCCAAATACTGATCTTGCTGTCGAGTTCTTAGAAAACTACCTATTCCAAGACGACGCTCTGAAAACCATGAATGATGACAAGCCTCTTGGTGCCGTGACACTAAAATCATTCCAAAAAATTCTTGAGAGCGATGATCGCATCAAATCAACCATGACGAATGCTGAAAACGGCGAAATCATGCCAAACATTCCGCAAATGACGGCTTACTGGTTCGCTGAAGGTGCGGCTATCGATAACGCAATGCAGGGTAAGCAAACCGTTAGAGAAGCGCTAGACACAGCAGCAAAACAAATTACCAAATAAGCTTTCTTCATATTAATAACCCTTTCCTCATGTTAATATCCTATTGTCCTTTGGCACAGCGCATGCTGTGCCTTTTTTGTTTTGGAAATCAAGTCGCTATGCAAATCCCTACTCTTTACCTAAAAGGTACGTTCAATGGTTGGGGGTTAGACACCCCATTGTTCAAAGAGCAAGACGGCTCCTATCGAGCAAACCTATGCTTATCTACCGACCTTTACCGCTTCAAAATTTCGGATTCAGATGGCACCAAGCAATGGACACTTTCAGGGCATGAAAGTGAAGCCACTCTCTGTGAATTGGAACAAGCAATGCCGCTTATCAATACACAAGGCATTGGCAATGATCTACTGCTCTCTCCTGCTGTCGCTGGTCAATACTCCTTGAAGGTGCAATTTGGCTCTTCGACGCCAACGGTCACCGTAACCAAAGGGGAATACAATGATCTATCAACACCTCAACGAGAGCCTGTTAACACACTTCTGATAGAGGTTGAGACAGATGAGATGCTGCCTCACTGGCAACACCCTGAATTTGCAATGCCACATGACCAACTGTTCCAAGAACTCACCATCTCAGAGACACAGTCATTTCCGTTTGTGTTCGGGGATAATGTCGATGGTTACTATCATGGAGCAACCTATAGCTATGTAAACGGTGGCAAATATCGTCACCACCAAGGTTGGATACTGGGAACCTTCGCTAGCTATATCGACGGCAAGTTCAATAATAAGTTAGAAGCTGAACGTGCCAGCCTGACGCCTTATGGTATTGAGCATCATTATGAGAATAGTCGAGAGTCGCTGAACCTGATTCAAGGCTCTAGACTTGTATCGCTTACGGTTTCATCAAACAAACCGAGCGCTTTAAGCCTAATTCCAGAACTCAACATACCGACAACGCACTCTAAAGTTCATATTTCAGACTCAAATATCGTCATAGAACTCAGCCCCCAAGTTTGTCCAGACGGCTGCCCAAGATTTGTCGCCATCGCAAGCAATCATGCAGTACATGCACGAGAGATCTCGCTAGACGCTCACCCTGAACTTCGCGATCTAGTTCAGCTCTCAGAGAGCAATACAAAACTCATGCTCACGACGTCAGATAAACAAACTGAACTCATCGTCTACCTCGGCTTTGCTGAAACCCTTAAAGCCGCTAGTTCATTGGTTAATCAAGCCGTCAAAAATAACGAACACGTTCTTCACCAACAGCGGATTTATGAGTTCTTAACCAATAATTATTTGTGGACCAACGACCTTGAATACAACCAAGCGGTTATGTGGTCGCGCCTTGCAAGCCGAACCTTTGTGAGTCATGAGTTCGGCACGGGCATTTGGGCTGGATTACCTTGGTTCAAGGACTGCTGGGGCCGTGACACCTTTATCGCTTTGTCGGGCACAAGCTTGGTTAATGGGCTGTTTAGTGAAGCAAAAGAGATCATTGAAAACTTTGCGTCCATGCAGATGCTCGACGAAAATTCCGCGAATTACGGCCGAATCCCGAATCGAGTGACCAGTAAAACGAACATCATTTATAACACCACCGATGGTACTCCTTGGATGATTCGTGAAGCCCTTGAGTACATCAACTACTCTGGCGATGTGGCGTTCGCTAAGGCCA
This sequence comes from Vibrio sp. 10N.247.310.24, assembly GCF_041467175.1. Lineage (NCBI taxonomy): Bacteria > Pseudomonadati > Pseudomonadota > Gammaproteobacteria > Vibrionales > Vibrionaceae > Vibrio > Vibrio sp. 10N.247.310.24. Next base: position 80,999 of record NZ_JBFSUD010000014.1, on the reverse strand, counting down.
TTTATCCCACTCTCAAGCGTTTCATCACGGGTGTCGAAAAACATTACTTGAATAAAGATAGCTTGAGTAAAGATGGCTTGAATGAAGATTATTCGAATAAAGACAGTCTGATGGCACATCGCCACCCTGATACGTGGATGGATGCAAAAATTGATGGGATGACACCTTGGTCTCCTCGCGGGCCTAAAGCCAATGACATCCAAGCTTTGTGGTTTGAAAGCTTAAACTGCGCTATTCAACTCGCTATTCTGGTGGGCGACTCTGAATCAGAAAAGAGCTGGACAATCCAAGCAGGAAAAGTGCAAGAGAGTTTCGCCACCAAGTTTTGGGATGATAAAAACCATCGCCTAGCCGACCATTTATCGCAAGGTGATGTGCCTGATTATAGCGTGCGCCCGAATCAGTTGATGACGATTTCAATTCCTCAGAAACGTCCGCTTAATCAGAATGAAAGAGAGCAATACATCGTCAAGAACGCGGTCGAAACGCTATTGTTTCCATGGGGGATCTGCTCGTTGCAACAAGAGCATGTCGATTTTCATCCTTATCACGACAATCAAGCCATGTACCACAAAGACGCGGCTTATCACAACGGGACGATCTGGGGGTGGAATGCGGGCTTTACCATTACGGCGCTCAATAAGTTTAAGCAGCAAGATCTCAGTTACCAACTATCCAAAAACTTGGCAAAACAGATCCTTACACAAGGCTGTAGAGGGACAATGAGTGAAAATTTGGATGCTTTCCAAGATAGTGACCGCGACCTTGTAGAATCAGGGACGTTTGCTCAGGCCTGGTCCGTTTCAGAATACGCTCGTAACGCGCAACAGGACTATTTGGGATATTGCCCACGCTTATTGGACAATCAGATACACCTAACACCAAACTTCCCAAGTTGTTGGAGCGAATTAGTGGCTTCGTTGCCTTTTGGTCAAGGAAACCAGCTACGACTGTCATTTGAATCTAAAAATGGGATTTCTCATTACAAGATTCAGTCAAATCTAGAAGATACGGTAAGTCCCGAAATCACGTTGGTGCTTACGCTAGACATAAACCATGAGTCTGTTGCCGTAATCTCGACACCATTAACACAATCGTTGGAGATCATGATCGACAGTCACCAACAACAGGTCACAGTTAACGACAAACAAGCGCAGTTTGAGATTCAGCTAAAGCCAAATAACGCCATCTTACGCGATTTACAGTTTGCCAAGCCCGACTTTGCAAGGCAACACAACAGCTTGATGAGCAAGGACTACTTGTTGAACAAGCGCAATAAGCAAAAATTGTCAGCAGCCAAGGACTAGCTTTGCTGATACTAAGCCTATCGCTTTATAGACGTATAAAGTGATACGGCTATAACGTGATAAAAAAGCAGGCCTAATACACCGTTTACGAAGACAAAACGGAGTTCGGCCTTCTTTTATTGTCTAAAAATAAAGTCGATGAAATCCGGGAATCGCAACGACCAAGCCAGTTCATTGTGTTGATGACCTTGCCCTTCTTGATAAAACAGCGTCACGTTCGGCTTTTGAGTGAGTAACGTGTTCATTGCCCTTGAACCACTCAGATAAACGTCAGCAAAATCTACGTTTGCCTCTTCACGAACTTCATTCGTTCCCATATCCATATATATTTTCGTTGGAGACAGAAAGTTAAACTCTTTCATATACTCGAAGTATGAGGATTTATTGAACCAAAACGCTGGAGAGAAGACCCCAAGCACGCCAAAAGTATTCTGGTACAGTGAGCCACCATATAAGCTAATTAGCCCGCCCATTGAACTGCCAGCAAGGTACGTAAACTCTCGGTTCGGCTTTGTTCTGTATGTTTGGTCTATATAGGGCTTCAATGTATGACAGATAAACGCCATGTACTCGTCCCCTTCACCACCAAATTTAAGTAGCTCATCACCAACACCCAACTCTTTTATCTCTTGGTTAGCGCGCCAAGGCGAATACTCATTGTAACGCTCCATGCCATTAAGCTCATGACTGCTGTCGATGGCGACAACAATTACCCCTGATAACTTACCGAGCCTTTGCATCTCATCGAGTGTCGTTTGTGCATCCCAACACATCCCATACGTCGCTGTAGACTTCTCAAAGACATTCTGCCCATCATGCATGTATAAGACAGGATAAGCGTGCTCTGCTTGGTGATACCCCGCAGGAAGGTAAATGCGGAGCGTTCGAGTTCGATTCAACTGTGGAATAAAGAACTCATCGATAATAATCAATTCAGATTGCATAACGACCTCTAAACTTGAAGTGTCTATAAATTCAGATAAAAAAACGCCCCTTTAAAGGAGCGTTCTATCTCTATCTAAGCGACTAATATACTGGGCTGCTAAGCCATTAAGCCTACTAAGCTATTAAGTTATTAAGTTATTAAGTTATTAAGTTATTAGCTAATAAGCTATTTTGCGTTAACTGCTCGTACAAACGCTTCTTGAGCACCTTCAACATTCAATGCTTTCGCTTCATCAAGTAAGCCCAGCGCTTTAGGTACATCACCTGATTTCACCGCTTTTTGAATGGAAGAAATGTAGAACTCTTGAGTCTCTTGCTGCACTTTGAGTGCGGTTTCTGCTTTAGTAAGCGGCGCAGCTTTGCTTACTGGAGCGGTTTGAGTTGCTGAAGATTTGGCAACAACAGGGGCAACGGCCACTGGTGCTACCGCCGCTGTCGCTCGGTATGGGCGAAGCTTCAGAGTTTCAATTTCAAGAGTAAGACGACCCCCCAAACGATTGGTGTATACCGGGTCAATGACCATTGGCATCACTTCGCCATACTCTTTGGCGCGCACTTTGGCTGGGTGATCCACTTTAATTGTTTTACCAAGTTCATCCGCTGGAGTGTAGATGATCATATAAGGCGTTTTGGTTGCATCAACACGCAAACGTTCAGCATAGCTTGTTCGAGTAAAAGCATCGGATGCTTGTATTCTGAAATCATCGAACTTTAATGTTTTCACTGGCTGAAAGGCTTCATCTAAAAAAATGACTTCCGGGGCAAATACCGAGTCATCAATCATCAAGCTTGCTAAAGTGACGACCATTTCTCCTGAACGTTCACTAAACTTAAAGCCTGCAAAGTGACTATTACCCGTAGTGAAGTTACCTACCGGCGAGCCTAAATCAATATCAAATTTTAAATCTTCTTTGTCGTTTAGCTGCGCATAGGGGAATTGCGAAAAATCGCTGCAGCAAACTTCTGAGTTGGTTGGTGGAGCGAGCTCAGTTTGAACCTGAGCGTCAGATGCACAACCGCCTAGCAAGGCACCTAGTACCACGGCTAAAATAGAGCTTTTATTTTTCATTGTAATCTCTCTTACTATTGGTTGTTGATTAGTTAAAACACAAAAAAGCAGCCAAAGGCTGCCTTAGTACTATAAATGGTTTAGAACCAGATTTCAGCGTGAACACCCACTACTGTTTCATCTTTAGAGCCATCAATACCTTTGTTACCAACGCCATCTTCTAGCGCAGTCATGTAAGCAACGTAAGGTTTGATTTGCGGACGACCAAAGTAGTCTGCGTTAACTGTAAATACTGGTGCCGCTTCAACGAATACCCAAGAACCGTCTTTAGCATGCCATTGTTCAGCTTTCTCGATTGAGTAAGATGCAGTAAGTTCAAAACGTAGGTTATCATTTACTTTGTAAGATGGACGAGCAGCAAACATAGTACGTGAACCACCTTCATCTAGACCCCAAGCACCAATCTCTAGCATTTCCCAGTGAGTAAACTCAGTACCTAGTTGAACTTTATCTGAAATGTTCAACACACCGTAAGAAGTAATAAATAGTGAATTATCATCTTCTAAGAAATTTTCATTCCACTCACCAAAGTTAACACCGCGGTTCGTCGCCATGCCCGTACCGTAAGCGATACCAGTTTGTGCCCAACCGTCTAAGCCGTAGTAGCTAGAGTTTAAAGTAACCGATAAGCCAACACCAGATTCAGCTTCGTCAGCATTGCTGCCTGTCACTCGATCTTGTTTCATTAACTTCGCATCAAAGTCTAAGCTACCAATTCCAGCATCAACGCCGTAGTAATAGAAATCCAAAGATGTACGAGTTTGGCGTTCTTTCGTTGTATCATTTACAGTAGCTTTTGGATCAGCAGACACAGCTGCAATACCAAACTTGTTGCCAGCTAATTTAGTTTCAAAACCAGCACCAACACCTGAAGATTGCTTCCAGAACTCACCAGAAAGGATGCCAGCAGAACGGTTCAAGAAGCGTTGACCAGCCCAAACCACTGAGTCTTCACCAAGGTATGGAAGAGCACCGATTTCGATGAATGCTTCTTTCACTTCAAACTGTGAATCTGTGTTGTTTTTCTGGTTACCAGATGAAGAATAAGCGTATGAATTACCGTTGCCGTATTCAGTTCTAACGTTGTAGTTAGCCCACACGCCATTACCGTATTCAGAATGCTTTTTAATTACAAATTCAACTTGGTTAGTACTTTCACTCGTTGCCGAAGAACCAGCTACATGGTAATCACCTTTGCTGAATGTTGTAGCATCAGTATTACCATCAATTAGTCGGTAGTTAGAAGACATGTAACCATGCACTTCCCAACCATCAGATAATACGTCAGTAGGGTTTTTAACCTCTACTTCCATTGCAGAGTCACCACTTGTTACATCTAATGCAACTTCACTTTCTGCAAACGCTGAACCAGCAACTAATGCGGAAGCCACTGCAGCAGCAATCAAACTTACTTTTTTCATTCTTAACTCCATTAAGGACGATTTATTTTTAGGTTTTATATTTTTGCTCTCTTGCGACAACCAAAGGCAGTTATGGCGGACGTAAGATAGAGAGGTTTAGGGTTGCCCCTGATTCGTTTCAACGGAGCCAATATTAAGAGGGGATGACAAGTTTGACTTCCTCCACCCCGAACTAAATTAAGGGGGATGAGAAGGGAGTAGAGTTTATACAGAATGGTATTTTAAAGGGTTGGATCACTTAATCTAGGAGGAGTAGACAGCACACAGATCTAATTATTCAGCATAAGTGAGATCTACTTCAAATATATAATTTGAACTTCATCGATGAATTATTTTTCAACAAAATTTATTCTATGAAGTTGCTTGACCTTAATGGGACAAAGCCTTTTACTAATAGTTCACTGATGTTGATAAACGAACAAGAAATCAAGCAATGACTAGAACGCTCGCTCGCCCTTATCCACTAGGCGCAACGCTAGGTAACACTGGCTGTAACTTCTCAATTTATTCCCCTGACTGTAAATCCCTTTCTCTCGCTCTTTTTGACGAGAACGATGAGTTCACCACTTATAAATTGGAAAATGAATACGCTGATATCAGATATGTATTTGTTGATGGTATTAAAGCGGGACAAAAATACGGTTTCATTGCTGAAACTGATAATGGCCCGATCTTACTTTCCGACCCTTACGCTAAAGCAATAAGCGAACCGCTCGATTACGCAACGCCATATACCAATGAAAAAAGCTTTTCGATGGCGAAGTGTCTCGTAGTTGATGACACGTTCGATTGGCAAGATGTCGAAAAGCCGCGTATTAGCCGCGAAGAGACCGTTCTTTTCGAAACCCATGTTAAAGGCCTATCTCAACTTCACCCAGAAGTCGCGACCAATACAAAAGGCCGTTATTTGGGGTTAGTTAGTCCCGAAATGCTTGCATTCTATAAACAGCAAAACATCAATTCTCTACAACTTTTACCCATTGCTGCATGTATGCATGAACCCCACCTATTGGATATGGGGAAAGTGAATTACTGGGGTTACAATCCATATTTGTTTATGGTGCCAGACCCACGCTACGCAGAGAAAGACGCCGTTAGTGAACTCAAAACCGCGATTCGAGAACTGCACCGCAATGGTATCGAAGTCATTCTTGATGTCGTCTACAACCACACGGCAGAAGGCGGTGAAGGTGGTACAACCTTCAACCTAAAAGCACTGGATAGCCGCTACTACATTAAGCATGGCTGTCATTACGCGAACTTCACCGGTTGTGGCAATACGGTCGACCTCACCCACCAACCAGCACTGAACTTAGTCATGGATACACTGCGCTACTGGGTTAGTGAGTTCCAAGTCGACGGCTTCCGTTTTGATTTGGCAGCAACACTGGGGCGCGAAGGCGATAACTACAATCCTGAGGCTGCTTTCTTCAAAGCCGTTGCCCAAGATCCGGTATTGAAAGAAACCAAGTTAATAGCAGAACCATGGGACATCGGGCCAAATGGCTACCAAGTTGGCAATTTTCCGTTGGGGTGGAATGAGTGTAACGATAAGCTGCGAGATATCACTCGTAGCTTCTGGCGTGGCGACCAAGGCTACTTGAAAGAGTTTGCGACTCGCTTAATGGGCTCTCGTGACATCTACAGTGCCGCACACTGGCCGTACAAATTAACCGTCAACTACATCACTTATCATGATGGTTTCACCATGCAAGATCTTGTTTCTTATAAACATAAGCACAATGAAGAAAATGGTGAGAGCAACCGCGATGGACACGGTGATAATCGCTCTGAAAACTATGGTGTTGAAGGCAACACAGAAAACCTTTTGGTTATCGCAACACGCGAAAAGCAAAAGCGTAACTTCATGGCTAGCCTGTTATTTGCATTCGGTATTCCACATATTTTGACGGCCGATGTGTTATCTCATACTCAAAAGGGTAACAACAACGCGTACTGCCAAGACGGGGTCACCAGCTGGCTCAACTGGGAAGATTCCGAGCGTAAGACTTACTTCAAGGCTTGGTTGTCTGAGATGATCTCCGCACGTCAGCAATACATGGTGCCGTTTATCAAAGCGTTCAGTGGCGATAAACGTAACTCTAACCGTATATTCTGGAGCCGTGTTGATGGCACAATCATGGAACATGATGATTGGAACCGTTTAAGCTCCGTAGCCTTACATTTAGGCATCGGCAAGGATGGCGACGAGTTGATTTATCTGATCAACCAAACCAACGCACCTGCTCGATTTTCTTTACCGAGCGACCGTAAGCAAGACTGGGTAACCATCTGTGATACCAACTTGCGAAACGTGAAACCGGGTCATGCCGAAGGTGAAATGCTGTTATCTCCCGTTTCAATGGCAATTTTGCACTATTCGCCAAACAAGACAGATTCGGTTTAGGTTAAAAGCCAAACCAGCTTAATAGAACGCGCGAAGCCATAGAAGCCAGTTATGTTTATGACTGGCTTTTTTATTAGCTGAACGTCACAAACTCAATTTTTTATATGGAACATTTTGCATTGATGTGATTACGAAAACTGTTTAGTATGGCCGTACTATAAAAATGAATCTATAACGTCTTTGGATATCATGGCTTTACCTAAAACATTAATTCGGCTTTTTAAACCATACATTATTTTATTAACTGGAGGGATGCTCTATCTTGCTGCAGCTCAACTTGAAAAAGTAGAAACGACAGCAAAAGAACAATCACTATCAAATATTCGTATCGCAAGTTCCATCATCAATTCCAACATCGAAGCCACATTCGGCAAACTCTATTTTTTGGAAACCAGTTTAAGCTTATCTACATCAGGCCCCGTCGGTGAACAAAAATTCAGGGACATCAGTGACAATATTCTTAAGAGAACACCTAACTTCTCCGATATTGTTCAATACCAGCCTCAATCCCAACAATATATTTCAACTCGTGGCCTGCCTCTTTCTAATGAGCAGATCAATGCCATCCAGTGGAATCCAATAGATAGTGTTGTAGAAGGTTTTTACATCTCTTCTATCTATCAAAAACCCGATGGTCGTTGGGTTTTTGCGATCAAACACACGACGGAAAAGTTGAACAAAGAAATATGGATTGAGTTTGACCTTTTGCATACCACACAAGGCCTGAGAGACTTAAAGACATTAGACCGTGGCTATGTATTTGTGGTTGATAGAGCAACCGAACGACTGGTTTTCCATCCTGATCCGAAACGCATTGGCTCCAAATCCATCAGCTATCATGCAGGCATCAGCCACCAACTCTCTCAAGGTGAGACCGTCGGCCAACACGAATACTACTATCAAGATAATTTCAAAATAACGGTATTTGATGCTGACAACAGCTTAAACTGGGTATTCGTCTCGGGCACTGATCGTCACGACATACTCACCAGCTCACACCAATTTACGCTAACTGGCGTGGTACTCGGGTCACTGCTTCTATTATGGATTGGCGCACACTACCTGGCTCACCGCTTGAACATGTCGTTATCTCAACTGAATAAAGTTGATGATCTCGCCAGCTTTAAACGAGAGTTAAAAGCCATATTCAATAGCTTTACCTATCAAAAAGGCATTCAATTCTGCCTTTATCAAGCAGAGAGCCATTCATTCAGTACTATCGATTATCATGGAAACAAATCAACGGTACATACTGACAAAGCCCTTGCTGAGCGATTTGCTCCCGAGACCATGGCTTATCGAAGCAGTAAATACGCGGATCCATTGGCACGTAAACTCAAAATACTCCAACGCCACTACTGTATCCCTTTGCACTCTCGTAACCAGCTAATCGCGGTGATTTACGTCAATGCGCCCTTGCCGATCAGCCAAAGTATTTTACGTATGATCAAAGATTACACGGAAGTCTCGTTGTCTAACTTACTGCTCCACCATCAATTGAGCAGTAAAGATCTCATGACTCAGTTAGACAACAAAAGTAGTTTTAACATCGCGATCGACAACTACGCATGCGAACCCGATACCTATGTAGCTCTGCTCGATATCGATAACTTTGACCACGTAAATCGAGCTTACGGTGAAGCGATTGGCGACAAGATGATAAAGCTTGCCGCAGAAGCGATGCGTTCTTACTTTCCTAAGCCAAAAGGGCTTTGCCTTGCTCGAGTCGGGGACAAGGAGTTCGCCGTTTTATTCAAAGCGAATGATGCGAAGGATGCCAAGCACCAATTGGAACAATGTCGAATCAGCATCTCCGAGAAAACCATAGTCACTCCGGATATCACATTGTCACTCAGTATCAGCGTCGGGTTTTCGCAAATAGACGGCGAAACAGACTCTGCTTTAGCCCTTGCGGAACAAGCAAAGCTTATCGCACTACAACTTGGAAAGAATCGAGTAGAAGGTCACATTAGAGGCGTAGCCAAAGCGTCGTAGACATTAGCTAACACGCTCGTATCACACCGATTGGTACGATACCGATAACAAAAAAGCACCTAGGATTAATCCCCTAGGTGCTTTTGTTTTTATGGAAAGTCATTACAATGCGCGTTCGATACAACAATACCCTTTTTTAACGATACGAGCCTTATGAAGCTAAGTAACCGACTGCAAACTCTCCATTCCCTTGTCAGTAATGACTACCAACATATTTGGGACTGTTGTTGTGATCACGGCTTCTTGGGTGTTCAGCTATTATCTGACCACAAAGCACCGCAGATTCATTTTGTCGATATTGTCCCTACTCTGATGAATGAGCTGGAAGGCAAGCTAACGCGTTACTTTCCCCAAGATAATTCAGACCAACAAGCGATTACCAGCCAATGGCAAGTCTACTGCTTGGATGTCGCAGCGATTCCATTAGAAAAGCACACAGGCAGACATCTGGTCATTATTGCGGGTGTGGGAGGCGATCTAACACAAAAGCTCGTCGATGATATTCATTGTAAGCATCCAGACAAGGCGATCGATTTTTTGCTTTGCCCAGTTCATCAGCAGTTCGAGCTAAGAACTCATTTAAAGGCGCTCAATTTCGGCCTAATTGATGAAGTGTTAATTGAAGAGAACCGTCGTTACTACGAGATTTTATTGGTCAGCAATAACCAAGGTGAAAGCGACAAAAATCTAGATGAAAACGGCAATAACCGAACGGTAACTAAGATATCAAGCGTCGGCGACAAGATCTGGACTCCGAACTGTGAACAACAGAAGCAAGTATCACAGCAATACAAAGCCAAAACATTGCAGCACTACTTGCGCATCCATCAAGGACAAGAGAAGCAAGGCAAAACCAGTCAGGTTAAGCACATCATTGAGGCTTACCAAGCGATTTAACTTCCTCACTCTTTGACCATCCTTGTTTTAGCGCTTTAAAACATAGTGAGCACTGACTGCACTGTTTGAGTAGACAAAGCCCAATCAATAAAAAAGCCGACAGTTCAATGAACTATCGGCTTTTTTGATGCTATCAATTTGGTATGAGCTTACCGTTCTTGTTTCTTATAAGCCACATCAGGTTCATCAGTCGTTTCAACCTCACAGGGCGTATCAACCCCATAAACCGTATCAAGATAGTCGTCTTTCTCTTTCCACGTGTTATTTAGCCAACTGTGGAAACGACGTTTAAACGCTTTATCTTCAAAATAATTACCGTTCACGTTCTCATCCATTGGGTGCAGTTTAATACGCACCACCACCTTGGTCATTTTACCCTTCAGCATGTCTTCAAATGGAGAAGCCTGATTTTCTGGGTAAGCTAAAGTAACATCCACAATACCATCCAAGATTGGGCCCATTGCCGATAGAGCAAACGCCACACCGCCTGTTTTCGGTTTAAGTAGATGTCGATAAGGTGTTTTCGCTGTCGCCAGTTTCTCGTGGTTTGCACGAGTCCCTTCCACAAAATTTACCAAGGTTGTCGGTGCCCATTTGAACTTAGTACATGCCTTATTAATTGCATCAAAGTCATCATTGCGACGCTCAGGGTTACGAATCAAAAACTCACGTGAGTGACGTCTCATGAAAGGCATATCCAAGCCCCAACAAGCCAAACCAACAAAAGGAACGTACAGCAATTCATGCTTAAGGAAGAACTTAGTCATTGGCATCTTGTCTTTCAAGATCGAAGACAAGATCACGATATCCGCCCAACTGAGGTGATTCGACATCATCAAGTACCATTGCTTAGTCGAGATGTCTTCCCCGCCCTCAACTTGCCACTCGATATCGTTATTCACATTCAACATCCAAAGATTGAGCGAAGCCCAACACCAAAATGTGAAATTCGCTAAACGAGTACATGACTTTTGAACAATAGAGATTGGAAGAATCAGTTTGATGAGGCCAAAAAAGCTCACGGTAAACGCAGTCATTGCGGTATTGATAGTCACGAACAATACGTTCAAGGCCATACGAAGATTATCAAGCATAAAACACGGCTATATTGAGATCGAAAGCCGCCATTATACTCATCTATAAAATATTCTCTTTAGTTATTGGTGAATACATTAAGGGTCAAACCACGGAACTAATTTTGGTCTGTGCCCATAGGGCAACTCATCGTTCTTAATCACAAGGAATCACATCAAAAAACAACAAAGGTGTCATTTAGACACAGCGGTACAAAGTCTATTTGACATCATTCAAGTTGATTTTTACCGAATAACCAGTATTGATAAGCATTCTCACTAATGGCATGGTACATGCAACTCCAAAGTGTAAATAGTTGAGTATCCTTAATGAGATAACTTCTCTAAGTAAAGGTGATGATATGACAGATATTCCTCATGGTTTGGTAACTGGCAAAGTCTTACATAAAACACAATGGACAGATCAACTGTTCTCGCTGCAACTCAGTGCTCCCGTCTCTCCCTATCAGGCAGGTCAGTTCACGAAACTTGGCCTGCTTAACAACGAGGAGGAGCTTGTCAGACGTGCTTATTCCATGGTGAATGCGCCAGAGCACGAACAAGGTCATCAACATCTGGAATTTTTGATTATTAAGGATCAGAACGGGCAGCTTTCACCTCAACTTCATGAGTTGAAGGTAGGCGATGACATATTTGTAGGCAAAGACCCAAGCGGCTTTATGACGCTAAATGAGATTCCAGAGATCGCCGACGACCTATGGATGCTTTCAACCGGAACCGCCGTTGGGCCTTTTATCTCAATGCTCGAAAGCATGCAGATACAACAGCAAAACGGCTCTGAATCTGAAAAAATCACCTCGTTCAAAAACCTTGTACTGGTTCATGCCGTAAGAACAGAGCAAGACCTCACGTATCAAGATCGAATCAATCAACTCGTTGAACACTTTCAGGGGAAACTACAATATGTGCCAATTATTTCTAGAGAATCAGTCACCGGAACTTTGCGCGGACGAATCCCAAGCTTGTTACTTGGAGGCGACCTTGAGCAAACCACGTCTGTCACTTTCAATCAAACCCGCAGTTTTTTCTACCTTTGTGGCAATCCGCAAATGGTTCGCGACACAAGTGAAGCACTAACCAACTTAGGTTTCGAGAAGCACTTACGCCGAAAGCCCGGCCAATTCAGCAGTGAAAACTACTGGTAATCACGGTCACCAATTCAATCAAAGCTAAAGCTTGTATTCAAAATACAGACAAGAGGTTTTATATGAGTCATTTACGTATTCCGTCACACTGGAAAATTCAACGTTCAACGCCATTTTTCACCAAAGACAACATACCGGCTGCATTGCTTAATCACCACAACACCGCAGAAGGTGTATTCGGGCAGATCTGCGTAATGGAAGGCACCGTCACCTTCTATGGTTTTGCCGATGCAAACGCGACAGAACCGGAAAGTGTTATTACGATCCTGGCTGGGCAATTTGCCACCAGCCCACCTCAATATTGGCATCGAGTAGAGCTTAGCGACGACGCACAATTCAACATTAACTTCTGGTCTGAGAAAGAGACTAAGAAGATGTTCAACACCCGAAAGTAAGATCCATTCAATATTGATGAACTTATAAGCAAGCTGCCTCGTACTGTGATTTTTAATGTTCAATAAGTGAAGACAACAGACCAAATAACCATAGTAATTACAATGACTAATGGTGATAGACAAGACAAAAAAACTCTAGCACACTGAACAGAGTTGCAGGGCATGTTGACCTATCGAGCTGATTTTTGCAGCCGTTTGTGGGTTATTTATACAAGGCAGAGAATTCGAGGTGTAGCTCGCCTACATGAGAATTCGATAACGCTGTAGAAAGGAACCACAAACACTGCCCGAAGGGTTCGGCTAAAATCGTTTTACTCTTTGTTGAGAGGGTTTTGCTTAGAATGACTAGGCGGCAAACCTCTCGTCGCGATTAAAACGATTTTATCTCGAACAAAACTTAACCGCGAAAGGTCAACATGCCCTTGTTTTAATCCCGTTTCAAAGAATGAATCAGTGGGTTATTTATATTTTAGGTAAGAGAGGAAGCCATGCTCAACATTGCTTTTTTTAGCTCAAAATCATACGACGAAAAATCATTTGAACTGGCAAAAGGCGAACTCAACGCCGAGTTCCATTTTCACGATTTTCGACTCACTACAACAACAGCAAAAATGGCGCACGACAACGAAGTGGTTTGTGCGTTTGTAAACGACGACCTATCGCGAGACGTGTTAGAGATTCTTGCTAAAGGCGGCACCAAGCTGATCGCGATGCGCTGTGCCGGTTTTGATAAAGTCGATTTAGATGCAGCCAAAGAGTTTGGTCTGCAAGTGGTTCGCGTTCCGGCTTACTCACCAGAATCGGTAGCAGAACACACGGTTGGCATGATGATGTGTTTGAACCGTAAACTACACAAAGCATACCAACGCACTCGTGATGCGAACTTCTCTCTTGAGGGTTTGGTTGGCTTTAACTTCCACGGTAAAACTGTTGGTGTGATCGGCTCTGGCAAAATTGGGCTAGCAACCATGCGTATTCTGAAAGGTTTAGGCATGAACATCCTATGCTACGACCCATACCCGAACCCATTGGCAAAAGAACTGGGCGCTAAATACGTTGAGCTCGACGAGCTTTACCAAGAATCTGACGTGATTTCTCTGCATTGCCCAATGAGTAAAGAGAACTACCACCTGTTGGATGCAACGGCATTTGAGAAAATGAAAGATGGCGTGATGATCGTCAACACCAGCCGTGGTGAACTACTGGATTCAACCGCAGCAATCGAAGCGTTGAAACAAAGCAAGATTGGCGCGCTTGGCCTTGATGTCTACGACAACGAGAAAGAGTTGTTCTTCCAAGACAAATCTAACGATGTGATTGTGGATGACGTATTCCGTCGCTTATCTGCTTGTCACAACGTATTGTTCACAGGTCACCAAGCCTTCCTGACTAAAGATGCTCTGTTCAACATTGCCAATACAACGCTCACCAGTGTTGATGCCTTTTTTACAGGTAACACCAGCGGCAACGAACTGGTTTAACAACAACTTGAGTTAATAGCAGACTGAGTTAGTAATAGACTCAATCTAGAAATAGAAAGCCACGCTAGTCCTAAGTGAACAGCGTGGCTTCTCGTTTATCCCGCATTCAAAAACAGTTCTAAACGCAGAAATGACAATCTTCGGTATCTAAGCCATAGACACCGTTTCTAATGGCAAGGTGCTCTTCCCCTGCTTTCACACCCATCTCATAACCTGCATTCAAGACCGTTTGATCCATTGTCAAACGCTTCACTGAAAACGCTTCTGGTGGCGCAATCACCTTGATGGTCGCATCTTTTGGAGGGTTACGAATGAACTCCAAAGACTGGTTATAGTTTTCGGCACGCACCGCCATCGACTCTGCAATATTCGGGAATTTCTTTAGCAGCTTTTTCAGCATCCACTGATACTTCTGCGGCTTCATTCGGTAGCTTAATGGGTGAGAAAGAATCACCGTAATGTCTCGTGCACCACGACGATAGGCTTCGCGAACCGGAATAGAGTCGGCTACACCACCATCGGTATAGCAACCACCAGAGAAGCACGGTGTTTCACGGTAAGCGATAGGTAGAGCTGTTGTTGCTTCAACCACGTTAGAAAGGTTTTCTGGCTTGATGTGATAGTAGTCTGCACTGCCAGTATCGACGTTAGTTACAGCAGCAATTAAAGGAACACTTGAGAACAGCTCACCACAATCCAGTGGATAACGATGGTTGGATTCATCCCACAACCACTTAACGTCGACCAAATTGCCACCTTTAGCAAAGCGAGCAGGATTGAAGAACGTTTTATCCGTCGCCATGGTAGTAATCACGTTGTAGCTACGCTTCGGAGCTTGAGATAAGTAACCAACCAAATTCGACACACCCGCAGATACGCCAATAGAAAAATCATAAGGACGGAAATCGTCTTGCATAAAAGCGTCCAATACTCCTGCTGCGAAGATGCCTCTCATTGCCCCACCTTCAACGATTAATGCGCTCTTACTCATCTCAAACTCTTCTACTTTATAAACTGATAGCCGTAGGATAATCCGTTACCCTAACTAAATATAATGGGATGAGTTTATTAATTTGATAGGCAAAAACTATCAATAGAAATGGTGCTAATTTTCAAGTAATTGGTACGACTTACACGACTCACCTAATACACAGCATGATCAAAAAAGGCCGTTGAGTGATTCACTCAACGGCCTTTCATTTAACTAATCAAACTTATTGATTACGACTTAAATTCGCTTACATCGATTTCAAGTAGCTTACCAATGCCTTCTCCGTAAGCAGGGTCGGCTTTGTAACAGTGTCTTAAGTGACGCAGCTGAATCTCTTTAGGCACGCCGCCTAGGTTACGAGCAGTGTTATCAAACAGAATCGCTTGTTTCTCTGGCGTCATCAGGCGGAACAAGTCACCCGGTTGCGAGAAGTAATCTTCATCTTCGCGGTGATCCCAATGCGCTGCAGCACCATCTAGGTTCAATGCTGGCTCTGCAAAGTCTGGCTGCTCTGCCCATTGGCCTTCGTTGTTTGGCTCATAGCCAAGTGTGCTACCAAAGTTACCATCAACACGCATCGCACCATCACGGTGGTAGCTGTGGACAGGGCAACGAGGTGCGTTTACTGGGATATGCTGATGGTTAACACCCAAACGGTAGCGCTGTGCATCACCGTAAGCAAACAGACGGCCTTGTAACATCTTGTCTGGTGAGAAGCTGATACCCGGAACCACGTTTGCCGGGTTGAATGCAGACTGCTCAACTTCAGCGAAGAAGTTTTGTGGGTTACGGTTCAATTCAAACTCACCCACCTCAATTAATGGGTAATCTGCGTGTGGCCAGATCTTAGTCAGATCGAACGGGTTGTATGGCACTTTCGCTGCGTCCGCTTCTGGCATCACTTGAACTTTCAGTGTCCATTTAGGGAAGTCTTGATTATCAATGCTGTCTAGCAGATCACGTTGATGACTTTCGCGGTCATCGCCGATCACTTGTGCCGCTTCTGCATCAGACAAGTTCTTAATACCTTGCTGAGATTTGAAGTGGAACTTAACCCAGAAACGTTCGTTGTCTGCATTAATAAAGCTGAATGTATGGCTACCAAAACCATGCATATGACGGTAAGTCGCAGGAATACCACGGTCACTCATTACGATGGTGATTTGGTGAAGCGCTTCAGGTAGAGAGGTCCAGAAATCCCAGTTGTTTTTCGCACTGCGCATGTTGGTGCGAGGGTCACGCTTAACCGCATGGTTTAGATCTGGGAACTTGAGAGGATCACGAAGGAAGAATACTGGCGTGTTGTTACCCACCATGTCCCAGTTACCTTCTTCAGTATAAAACTTCAATGCAAAGCCACGGATATCACGCTCAGCATCGGCAGCACCACGCTCACCCGCCACCGTTGTAAAACGTGCAAACAGGTCGGTCTTTTTGCCTATTTCAGAAAACAGTTTTGCCTTGGTGTATTTGGTAATGTCATGCGTAACAGTAAATGTACCGTAAGCGCCTGAACCTTTCGCGTGCATACGACGCTCTGGAATGACTTCGCGGTCAAAATGCGCCATCTTTTCTAAAAACCAAACATCTTGAAGAAGTTGAGGACCGCGCTTACCCGCAGTTTGAACATTCTGGTTATGAGCAACAGGACAACCCGCAGCTGTAGTTAGTTTTTTACTCATGATCTATTCCTTAAGGTCCAAAGGTGCAGCAATAGTGAGTGCACCTTGATATTTATACTGGCTTCCTTTCAAAAGCCCCTAAAATATTATGGATATAGAATAGACCTCTAATGGCATAAAATATAATCGTTTCTATTTATCGTTATAATCTATAAAACCTATTGAGCGACTGATTTAGGAATCATATTCTAAGGCACTGACTAATCGAGTATTTTCC
This sequence comes from Vibrio sp. 10N.247.310.24, assembly GCF_041467175.1. Lineage (NCBI taxonomy): Bacteria > Pseudomonadati > Pseudomonadota > Gammaproteobacteria > Vibrionales > Vibrionaceae > Vibrio > Vibrio sp. 10N.247.310.24. The sequence continues at coordinate 63,953 of NZ_JBFSUD010000014.1, read as the reverse complement.
TTCCTAGTTTAAGCGTCGCTGCAATATTCCTAGCCGTTCTTGCCAGATTTTTTTCCGCTTCTTTCAGAACTTGGTCAAGTGACTGAGGAGAACGAACCGTACCAAACAAGCTGCTCATTTCTCCATAAAGAGTTTCTACTTCAGTTCCCAATGAGCCAGCAATAGCTATGGTTGGAATGCCTTGTAAGCTCGCTCGTTTAGCCATGCCATAAGGCGTTTTCCCTTGCAGAGTTTGGTTGTCCATCTGCCCTTCGCCAGTAATCACCAAATCGGCACCTTTCAATAGATCATCAGCTTGCAAAACATCGAGCACCATCTCAATGCCGGGTTTAATTTGGATATTGAATAACAAACCAAGTCCCATCGGCGTGCCACCAGCCGCACCATAACCCGTACGCTTGTGAACGGGGTCATCACCACCAACACAACCTTGCGATTCAGCGATTTGAGCAAAATTCGCTAGCGCCTTATCCAGTATCAATACTTGGTCAGGTGTCGCCCCTTTTTGTGGGCCGAATACGTGGCTAGCACCGTTGTCACCACACAATGGATTATCAACATCGCACGCCACAATCAACTCGACATCTGCACAGCGCGAATCTAAGCCGGTAAGATCTATTGATGCGAGTTCTGCAAGTGCAGCACCACCTCGGTTAAGCTCTTGTCCATTGCTATCTTGCCCCTTACTATCTAACAAGCGCCCACCTAGAGCTTGAACGATACCCGCACCGCCATCGTTGGTCGCACTGCCACCCAATCCAAGAATAATCGTTTGAGCGCCCTGCTCTATTGCTTCCAAAATCAGCTGTCCTGTTCCAAAAGACGAAGCAATCAAAGGATCACGCTGTTCTGGTTTCAATAAATCCAAACCAGACGCAGCAGCTATCTCTATCAAAGCCGTTCTCTTGGAGCTCTGAACTGACGGTTCTAACATCGCCCATTCAGCACTAATCAATGTTCCCAATGGCCCTTGAACTTTATTTGTTCGCTTTTGTCCGGCTAAACCTTGTAGCAATACATCTACCGTACCTTCACCTCCATCAGCTAAAGGTAAAGTCACATAGTCAGCGTCAGGAAAGATTTCACGAAAGCCCTTTTCAATACACGCCGCCACCGATACCGCCGATAAAGATTCTTTAAACGAGTCTGGTGCAATAACAATTTTCATAGCGATGAGTTCCAATTGAATATTCGTTTTGACAGCTTATTCTCATTCTATTGACTCTAATAAAGCAAGAACAGCCCTTCATAACCGCCAATATGAATTTCAGTCACATACTCTCCGATGTTGCCGTTTTCATCGACAGGCTTCATCGGCACGTCCAATACAATCATCAGCTTCTCTGCCTCATAAAAGCTCGAATTCTTACCGTGGAAATCCGTGCGGTACAACACACGACCATTGCTGAACTCTCTCGCTAACACCATATCTTCAGGGCCACCCGCGGCCACCTGATTTTTAGATTGATACATAAAGTACGTGAACGTAGGTAGAACGTGAGTCATACCATTAGGCAGATCAGCATGCACCACTTCACTCATCGATGAATCACCAACGATGGTGTAGTCTGCGGGTTGAGGTGTCGTTGTCGACAACATCAAAGGAATTGGCTCAAATCCCTGTAGGGCCTGATGACTCGCCTCTCCCAAATCAACGGCTAATAACGAACTTGGTTGATAAGCGATATTTTTAGGGACACCACTTTGCCAGAAAGTGTCTGCAGTCGTGTTATCACTCCCATAGACGTAACTATTGTTCCACTGATTAAAATAGCTGTGTTGAGCATGTCGATTGAGGTGGTAAATCGCTAGGGTCGAGTATTGGTCTTTCTTCCAATTCTCTTCACTATTTCCTAGATATTGGACTCGCCCGTAACGCGTTGTCGCCTGAAAAATAACTCTTTGTCCATTGTAGGCGAGCGCAGAATTATCCCAGAACTTAGAGATCCCCGAGTAACCACTAAATCCAGTAGACGGAAAAATGTAATGCTCTCTCAGATACAAAGACCCGGCTTCGCTAAGATGAGACTGCCCATTTCGCCCCATCAAGTTCGCCGTTCCGATATTCAATCCAATCGACGCATCACTTTCTAAAGCAGATAGATTTTTGAGAAACGCTGAAAATTGTTGTTTATAGAGATCATCCGCTTGATTTGAACCCGCAACAGATCCTAACTCTTGAACATGTCCGCCAGAATGGACATAGAACTGGTTCGAGCCAATGAGTTTATTTGTGTCGTCGTTGTATGCACCATTCAAACCTTGGCTTGCCCAGCTTTGCTTGTAGTAGCGATGAATGGCCAATAAATAATCCGCGTTTGCGACGTTCGTTAACGACCAAGATGAATTCGTGCTCCACATTCGACCAAATGGCACCACTCTTGATTCCCAACGAAAACGCGCTGTCGCATTCTTATTGGTTCGATTTCGATACTCGCTTGGCGACAAGTAGTTATCGCCATTCAGGTCTGCAGACACGTCAAAGCCACGAATTTTTCGCCATTGGCTGATAGCATTGCCATCCGGAGTTGTGGTCGGAGCGTCGGTTAACTTAACGGTTGGAAAGCTATTTTTGAGTTTTACTTCTTTTAACCGCGGCCTGTCGTCTGCGTTCTCACTTTGCCAACGAACTCTCACAACGTATAAACGGCCACCCTCTCTCAAAAAGGTTGAACCAAAATACTGGCCGCCACCATAACTCACCCCACTGCCATCATGAGTTGTGGCTCTTACCCAGTTACCCGGAAGGTTCCAAATCACCGATTGGTTTCTGGTCATATTGAGCGTTTTGTCTTTCTTTACATCGAGCCTTTCCCACTGTGAAACCCTTCCGTGAGAGTCAATAGCTGTTGGGTATTCAATCCAGAATTCGCCGCTGACAGCAAACTGTGAGAACTTAAAGGTCAGCCTTTCGAACTGTTCAGCATGATAGACATACAAAGCCCCGCCCTGTTCGAAATTCTCAAACACATCAGCATCCCAAGGAGGCTCTTGATACAGCCAAAAGCCCGCATGATCTTCACTGGCTGTATAGCCCAAGGTCATAGGCTTTCCACTTAAGAGAGTATTTTCACCGTGGGTGTTATCAACTTCTGCGAGCACTGTATCTTCAGAAAAATGGAGAAAGAAGTCTTCAAAATCAACGCCATGTAATTCTGCGTTATTACGAAGGTCATTCTCCAACCAACCAGAATTGATCTCCATTTTTTGGTTATACATATACCCAATTGTCGTAGCTCGCTTATTGTCGGTTTTATCTGCATAAGAGCCAAATACGAGGTCACTGTTCGCAATTTCCCAATCAATGACAGCATTCGCAGACATTGGGGAGCCCGAAAGATTAACACCAGCTTCATGTTGCCCTGGCAGCACAACCGCTGTACCAACAGCAAAAGTGTAGCCAGCGATTAAACATGACGGTATAAGTGCGAGCAGCCCAGAAATGTAAGTTTTCATGATTAAAACTTCCTAATCGATACCATTACCACTCAAAATACTTCGTTTAAAATCAACATATTAAACATCAACTTTGGGGACAATGTACGAAAAAAGTATCGTCTAGAAAAGTTCATAGTTCAAGCGTTAAGCCACCCGGTTCGACGAGCATTTAAGTGTGCCATCGAATACCCGAATGAAGACAATCTGAAACTACCGCCAGCTTAAGGGGGAAATGACGGCTTCAATACAAACACGACCTAATTTTGAGGTTAAATAATCGCGTTAGTAGATAGAGAAACATAACGAGATGATTGGATTAACGCATCTAATCTCAGTTTCAAGGCTCCTCTATTGAAACTCAACTTAGATAAGCTAGTCTCGGTGATCTAAACAAGAACGATGACAACAGAGAGTGGTAAATAAAGTAATGTACGTTGACTATCATAAGCGGCTGATTCCCGTTGTCCGCTATTTAGAGAAACACTTTAACGAGCCACTCAACCTAATCGAAGTCGCGGCGTTAGCCAACTTTTCACCCTACCATTTTCATCGCACTTTTAAAGCCGTTCAAGGCGAGACGCTTGCTGATTTCATCAGGCGACTGAGGCTTGAATCCGCAGCTGATGATCTTTTCAAATCCAAGCAACCTGTCCTGAATATCGCTCTGGAATATGGTTTCTCGTCCTCGCAAAGCTTGGCCAAAGCATTCAAACAGCACTTTGGAGTAACTCCTACGGCATTTCGTGATTGTGAAGATTACCAAGCGTTTTCTGAGTTGACGCGAAATAGCAAGATTGGACACACGTTGCGCAAGAATGGAAACGCAGCAACCGCAAGCAATTCATATACTGACTCCGAACCAACAACATGGAGTAGGACAATGAAAACGCAACAATTCGAACCGTCAAAACTAGCGTATGTACGAGTGACAGGCCCCTATGGACAGGGTTATGAAGAACCAAGCGGTCGTCTTTATCAATGGGCAGAAATGAAAGGATTAGCAGGTAACAGCTGCATCTTTATCTATCATGACAATCCAGAAATCACGCCGAACGATAAATGCCGTACTGACATCTGCTTGATGGTCTCAGACGACACTGAAGTACCAAATGGAATCGAATTGAAAGATTTTCCCGGCGGACAATATGCAGTGATGCGCCAAACCATCACCGAGCCAAGCCAATACGCTAAAGCTTGGGACGACCTGATGAGTAAAGTGATAGAGTCCGGTATCGAAACCGAAGATCGCCCTTGCTTTGAGCTTTACCACAGCTACGATCAACAAACTCAGCATTCAGATGTTAGCTTCTGCACCGCAATTAAATAACAAAACAAAATTCAGTAACAAAGCCTACCTCGCGTAGGCTTTCGTTCTTTAGTTAACGAACCAATAAGGACTCTTACGAAAGCTTCTTAAAGTCTATGGTTCCACTTCCCTTGATGGTCGCGGTCGCAATTTTCTTGTGTATCGAAACTGACGTGCTTATCGATATTCTTCAATGTAATCCCAACCTGACTAAACGCCTTTTGGATAGCAACAGAGACCTCCTGCTGACCTCCTCCGTCTAAGAAGTTCGTTCTATCCTGATTGGTATCGAATACGCAAACGATTTTCAAACTTTGCGGGAATGAAGAGAAATTGACCGTATGAGTCACCCAAAGAAAACCATCGTAGCTTTTCAACGTATCTTCACACACGTCCGTTAACACGTCTCTGATTTGATTTTCGATCTTCTTATCTGATTTGCGCATGAAGCAAAGTTCCTATTTAACACCTTAAAAAATAAGGTTTTTTGGTCAATGTTGTCTTAACCGACATTGGACACTGTGGCCGTTTCAAATGCAAAGTATTTATTGGGAAGAATCGACTTGAAGATATAGAGGAAACGCCTCATGCTTGATCACTGACGAGGCAATCAAACATGAGCCGAATATAGAATTTACGAAGATCTTAGCTCGCCACTTGTTCCCAATCCGTCAGTAACTTCATGATTACGCGAGAGTCTTGATGAGTCGCCATGGGCGCTACAAGTTGTGTGTCACCTTGCTCAACTGCTTGGCGGATATTACGCACTTGATAATGAAAGCCATCGCCTTGCGCTTCGACTTTCACTTCGCGTGTCGATGTTTCATAGATCTCAACCGTGAATGTATTGTCTTCGCTCGGTAGCCATGGGTTGGTGTCGAGTGTGATACAGCCTTTGCTGCCTAGAATCGTGAAGCCATGCTTTAAGCCGTGGTCTTCTGCGGTATGGATTTGCGCGGTAAAATGGTCGTTGAAGCGCATCATCGACGATGATTCACAGATGTTGCCATCTTGGCCACGTCGGCCGATTGCAGAGATCTGCAGATCATCAAACACACTTTCACCAAACTGGTGTTGTGCGACAGAGTGAATCAGCGACATTGGGTAGCAACCTAAGTTGTATAGCGCGCCCTTGCTCGCAGGGTTCACAAACTGATCAATCGCCGCAACGTATGAACCCTGAATTGAGCGCACTTCGCCAATCTCACCTGTCGCTAATTCTTGATGAAGCTTGGCGATCAATGGATGATTCAAGTACATCAAACCTTCAGCAAAGAATACGTCCGCTTCTTTCACCGCTTGCAAAGCTTGCTCGGTTTTTTCCATATCAACCGACAGAGACTTTTCACACAAGATCGCTTTGCCTTTTTGAGCCGCTTTAATCACATATTCATGATGAACATGGTTTGGCAGAGCAATGTAGATGATGTCGACCGACTCATCTTCAATCAAGGCGTCATAGCTGTTGAAGGTTCGTGTTGGTTGGTATTGGGCAGCAAACTCGTTAAGTGTTTTTTCAGTACGACCAGCAACGGCATACAGCTCGCTTTGAGCATCGCCTTTGATCGCATCCGCCATTACGCCTGAGATAAAGCTGGTTCCTAGGATTCCCCATTTCATGTCTTAGATCTCCTGCTCTTGTGCTTTGATAGGTCCACGTTGCGTTTCGAATGCTTGAACCAACTCGGTAATGCCACGCTCAATAAACGCTTTAGTATGAGGCATCACAAAGTGCTGATTGATCGCTGCACGGTTAGCGTATTGCTCAAGCAAAATCACACGATCGCTTTGGCTTTGATCATAGGTTGCAATCGCTTGTAGGCAGCCCGGTTCGCTTTGCATGTCTAAACAAAACTGTTCGATGGCTTCGATCGCAGCAGCTCGCTCTATGTTGGTTTTGATCTTAAGTTCGGCAGTAACAAAGATGGTTTCATTCGTTTGAGGCATTTCACGCTCTTATTTTAGTTAATTATCGGTTTGCCATTAATATAATTACCCCCTAATAATTGATAAACTCGCCTTTTGTTTATTGTTTATCAACCAAGAGTGTTCAATGGATAAGTTAACCAGCATGAAAGTCTTCGTCTATGTTGTGGAACAAGGCAGCTTTCGCAGTGCCGCCAACCACTTCAACCTATCGGCGACCATGATCAGTAAACATGTCCACCACCTTGAAACGAGCCTTAACTCTCAACTAATTCATCGCACAACGCGTAAGCAGTCTTTAACCGATTCAGGTCAACTTTATTATCGAGAATGTAAGCGAATTCTCGAAGACATCAGCAACGCTGAAAACCTGATTCAAACCTTGGAAAACCAACCTCAAGGCACCGTAAAAATAAACTGCCCAGTCACTTATGGAAATAAGGTGCTCGCCCCGATAGTGGCTAAGTTTCTCGCGAATCACCCGACGATCAACGTCGAACTCGTGTTGAACAACGATCTTGTTGATCCTTACTCTTCTGATATTGATTTGATGGTGCGAATTGGCGATCTGTCTGACTCTAGCTTAGTCGCCAGATACTTAGGGGATTATGTGATGTGTTACTGCGCGGCTCCAGAGTACCTTAGCCAACATGCAGAAATCAGCGTGTTGGAAGACCTTGCGCAACACCCATCACTTGGGTTCAGTTACAGCAGCCAAGCTCCTCACGCCACACCGAACAAAGAACGTGTGCGCTTGATGTCGAATAATGGTGATGTGTTGCGATATGCCACTCTACAAGGCGTAGGTGTGTTGTTACAGCCGACTATCTTAGTTGCCGAAGAAATTGAACGTGGGATGCTATTGGAGATCTTGCCCGGCATGGCACCGTTACCCAAACCGATCCACTTGTTGTACAAAACTAAGCAACTGTCATTGAAAAACCGAACCTTTGTCGAGTTTTTATTAGCCGCTCTTTCCGAGTAACTAAGCGCTTTCTAAACAACAAAGACCGCTAGACTGTTTGCCAATGGCTCATCAAGCGTTTCCCAAGATCAGAAGGTGTTGTGTTATGGACGATCATCTCATCACATTGGTTGAACACCATAAAGTGCTTTAGTTCTTCGCACAAAGCGTCAATCAATGACTCATGATTTTTAACTCTATCTTCAACAACCAAGTTGCGAATATTGAGTAAACGGGTCTTCCTGTCGACCTTACAATCCATTCGCGCCACCAGCTTACCTTGCCACAGAATCGGCAAACTAAAGTAACCAAACTGACGCTTGGCCTCTGGCACATAGCACTCAAGGAGGTAGTCAAAGTTGAACAATGATTGCATTCGCTTTCGTTGAATCAACAGGTTATCAAACGGAGAAAGTATCTTTAGCTTGGTTCTGGAAAGGGGTTGATTCAACAACTCAAACGCATCAGGCAGTACATAGTAATCAGAGCCTTGAATCTCTACTTTCAGAACCTGCTTATCTTCAAGCATCTGTTGGAGTGTTTTCTGAATCAGAGGCTTAGTGTTCTTAAGTAGGTAGCTCATTTCCGACGCTATTCCAACTCCGTTAGCCTCTAAATAACGTGTTATCAGATGCTCGATGTACTCTTGTTCTGTCGGCTCAGAGGTATCAATTCCGCTCGGCAAAACTCGCTCGGTTAGGTCATACACCTTATGAAAATTCACTCGGCTTGGCACCATTAAGTCGCCTTGCATGAACAATGTTTCTAATGCTTGCTTGGCCGGTTTACCGCCCCACCCGCCGGGGTTTGGCCTATCCCCTTCAAAATCTTTCGCCATCAACGGCCCTTCGCTCTCAATGCGTTTGAGGACATGTGCCATCAGTGCGTCATCCTTTTTATACCAATGCTTGAGCTTACCGCTCGCAAACCCATTCTTTCGATGCAGGCTGAAGCGGTAGTCACGCATGGGTAAATACGCAGCGGCATGCGACCAATATTCAAATACTTCTCGACGCTCTAACAGCTTATCAAGATGGTTCAGTTGGTAATCTTGATTGCGATTCCAAAGCGTGTGGTGGTGAGCTCGCTGAATCACAGAGATGGTATCAATTTGCACATAGCCAAGGTTTTCAATCGCAGACAACGTGTTCGCCAAAGCGCCCCCATTGCGTTGCTTTTTAGGTGGCAACTTCTTAGGCGGCAGCTTTTGCGAAAGCAATACCAGTTTTTGCGCTTGAGCGAGTGACAGTGATTCCATGTAATTCAGACTCTAATTGATACCAATGATCCGTTTATGATTCAGCAATAAGCTCTTGAAGAATCTGCTTATATGTTTCTATCGTCTGCGCGCCCGTTACTGCACTCTTACGGTTGAACACCACAGTAGGAACCGCAGAGATCCCCATGCGTTGCCATTCAAACTCTTGCGCTTCAATTTGCTTCAAGTTGTCGGTGTTCTTTAGGCGCTTCAGTGCCTTCGTTGAGTTTAGCCCAACCGCTTCAAGCTCTTGTGCCATGACTTCAAGGTCAGACAGATCTTTTTGCTCTGTGAAGTGAGCGGTAAAGAAGCGTAGCTTTAACTCAGTCTGTTTACCGTGCGCTAGTGCAAAATCGAGAAGTACATGTAGATGACGTGAATTGACCATTCTCATGCTGTCATAGAAATTGAAATCGAAACCAACCGATTTGCCACGCGCCGCCAGTTGCTCACGCGAACTTTGGCTCTCTTCCGCACTAGAACCGTATTTCCTCATGATATGGTCACGCAAGTTTTCACCCTCTTGCGGCATATCAGGATTGAGCTCAAACGGCTGCCATTCAAGTTCAATTTGCTCCGCTAAGCCAAGTTCCGTAATGGCTTGCTCTAAGTTTTTGTAGCCGACCACGCACCAAGGGCACATTACGTCAGAAATAATATCGAGTTGAAGTTTATTGCTCATCGTCATTCCAAATGATCATTGATAAAGCATGTCCGCTGTATAAGCAGGCATCCCATTTACCTTCAGACTACAACAACCTGAACAATCGTTCAAATTTAACTAAATTCAACATTAACGAACAAAAAAGCCAACTCATGTTCACGAGTTGGCTTTAATAAAAATCTGTTGGAGCTTAACCGCGTTACGCTAGCAGCTTCTCAAGCACTTGGAACACACCGGCATCAACGTTGCTCGGTGCGCCAAAACGAGCAATCTCTTTCAGCTTAGGATGGGCGTTTTCCATCGCGTAAGAGTGGTGGCTCTCTTTAAGCATTTCCAAGTCATTCAGGTAGTCACCAAAACTCATGGTCTGCTCGTAAGTGAAACCTAATGTATTTTGTAGATGTTTAATCGCCGCGCCTTTTGACGCTTCAGCGTTCATCACATCCAACCAAATTTTCGCACTGACAACCACTTGGTAGTTCTCACCAAACTTGGCATCAATAGTTGGGTTCACTTTCTCTTGTGAACCGTCGAAGTGACAGATAGCCACCTTGATGAAATCGTCTTCTACCGCCAGTAAATCTTCTACTTGCTCACGGCGATGGTAGTACTTAGAGATCTCCGCTAGAGCACGCTCATCTTTGGTTTCGATGTATGCAGACTTCTTACCACATAGCACCACATGAGCACCTTCAATCGCGCGAGCTTCTTTAATGATCTCTTTGATGGCATCAGTATCAAGTAAGCAACTGTAAAGCTCTTGGCCTTTATGCATCACCAATGTGCCGTTTTCAGCAACGAACATCATGCGATCTTTTAGCGGGGCAAAGGTTTCCATCAAGCTGTAGTACTGACGACCCGATGCCGCAGCAAAAATAATGTCTTGAGCTTCTAAGCGCTCGTAAAGGTTGAAAAATTCTGGGTCTAACTTTCCGTGTTCATTAAGCAGAGTGCCGTCCATATCAGCAGCGATAAATTTGATGTTCTGTTGTGGCATTTCAGGGCTTACCTATTAGTAAAAATTAAAGTGCAAATTATGATTTTTCGTTATCTTGTGTAACGGTTCTGCGTTCGATTATATCGCTAGAGTAGCCAGTGAATGCAATGCTTTTCGATAGGCTTTTTTCTTCGAATGATGGCTTGAGTCTGACTTTGAATCAAGCTGACCAAACTCACTTCTCACGATAAGCCCTTCAATGAAGGTCATGACTGATTCGCTGCGTAATTCTAATGTTGCAGCGTCTACCTCTTCGCCACCACTCACCACGTTGTGAATAGTATTCTTAAGCCAAACTTTGTGCTGTCGCGAGAGCATCGCAATGTCATCTTCGGACTCTTTGAATTCCGCCAAGGCGTGCATGAACATACAACCTTTGAAATCAGGTTGTTCAAACCACGCAAGATGCCAATCTAACAGCGCATCGAGTTGGTTTTGTATCCCAGAAGTTGATGATAGCGCCGCTTCTAAACTCGACTCGAAGCGCTGATGACGCCTTTCTAACACCGCTTCAATCAACTTGGTTTTTGAACCAAAATGGCGGTACATGGAGGTTTTGGAAACCGCCGCCTCATCACGAATCATATCTACCCCAACAGCGGTATAGCCATACTGATTAAATAGCGACTCCGCTACATCCAAAATCAGATCTTTTTTACTCATCGTTAATCAACCTTAAAATCGCTCTGAAATCGTAGAGCTCAATTTCTCGTTGCAAGAAGTGTACAGATCTGTATCATTCAAATCAAACAGTACAGATCTGTACACTTGCAATAAAAAGAGATAACAAGAGGAAATGATTATGATCGGTAAACTATCTGGTGGTGGAGCCCTTCCTCCGAAAGCAAGCATTAGCCAGCTTATTAAAGGTTTTATTGGCGGTACGCTGGGCATCTTAACCTTGTGCCTATTAGCAGAAAGCTCTGGGTTCCCGTGGTTAATGGCTCCATTTGGTGCGACGTGCGTACTGCTGTTTGCGGTGCCTACATCGCCATTAGCTCAACCGAGAAACGTCATTGCGGGCCACTTTATTTCGGCTGCTGTTGGTCTAATCGCGTTATATGGCTTTGGGGATTCCTATTTAACCATGGCAATCGCCGTCGGCTCATCCATCATGCTAATGCAATACTTTCGAGCGGTTCACCCACCTGCTGGCGCTAATCCGATTGTGATAGCTTTAGCAGGTACTGCGCATGTGGATTGGACGTTCTTATTTACTCCAGTATTAATCGGCAGCATCGCTTTGGTCGGTATTGGTGCGTTATTGAATAACAGCGATTCACAACAAAAATGGCCGTTATACTGGTTTGGTTCATCCAAGTCTTAGTCCGTTGAATTTCAATAGTAAGTAACGATTTTCGTATCCAACTTAAGAGCAAATTGAAAGATCACATTGACCCTTGTATAAAATGGGCTTACTATTAATCGTCTTTTAACGATTATGGAAAGCGAAACATCAATATGAACGAAACTTGCCCTACAACTGGTGGCTGTGCTCTACCAATCGGACATGGTGATACCGAAGCTGAAACGCAAATGGCAGCTCTAGCCAAAGCGCTCGCTCACCCGGCAAGAGTTCGTATATTGAGTATCCTTTCAACGCTAGAAAAATCGGGCGGTTGTTTGAACAGTGACTTGGTTAGCGAATTAGGTTTGGCGCAATCGACAGTATCAGAGCACCTAAGAATCTTGAAAACCTCTGGTTTCATCACTGCTGAATCGATACCACCGAAGATGTGCTACCGCATTAATCGAGATAATATTCAGCAATTTGAGACGCTAATCGACACCATTTTGAAATAGATTTATCGCGCTTAGTTTGTCGAGTACGGAATAAATTAAGCGTATTTTTTTGCTTTCCAATATCGTTTTTCGACGATTAACGATATCAACCAAAGAGAAAATATCATGAAGCCAAAATTAGGTTTTCTAGATCGCTACTTAACGCTGTGGATCTTTATTGCCATGGGTCTTGGTGTACTGCTTGGCATCCTATTCCCACAGATCGAGCAGTGGAATGAATCGATGTCGGTTGGTACCACCAACATTCCGCTTGCGATTGGCCTTATCTTAATGATGTATCCGCCTCTGGCTAAGGTTAACTACAACCTATTAGGCACCGTGGTCAAAGATAAGAAAGCCATCAAACTATCTCTGATTATGAACTGGCTTGTTGGCCCTATTCTGATGTTCGTGTTGGCGCTAACATTCTTAGGTGACCACCCAGGTTACATGGTCGGCGTAATTCTGATTGGTCTTGCTCGTTGTGTGGCGATGGTTCTGGTTTGGAACGACATCGGCGGTGGTAACAAAGAGTACGGTGCGGCGTTGGTTGCCCTAAACAGTGCATTCCAGGTCGTGAGCTACAGCTTTATGGCGTGGTTATTCATCAGCGTTCTACCGCCAGTATTTGGTTACGAAGGCATGTTGGTTGATATCTCGATGATCGACATTGCACACAGTGTACTTATCTACCTTGGTATCCCATTTCTAGCGGGCTTCTTGAGCCGTAAGATCCTTGTGTCGATGAAAGGCGAGCAGTGGTACAACGATGTGTTTATTCCACGCATCTCTCCAATCACACTGATTGCACTACTGGCCACTATCGTTCTGATGTTCAGCCTAAAAGGCGAGATGATTGTTGAACTGCCAATGGACGTATTGTTGATTGCGGTTCCACTGACTATCTACTTCACAGCAATGTTCTTCATCAGCTTCTTCATTGGTAAGAAGATGGGTATTGAATACGACAAGAACGCATCAATTGCATTCACAGCGACGGGTAACAACTTCGAGCTAGCGATTGCCGTAGCAATCTCTGTATTCGGTATCAACTCAGACCAAGCGTTTGCCGGTGTTATCGGTCCACTGATTGAAGTACCTGTGTTGATTTACCTAGTGAACGTGGCGCTTAAGATGAAAGACAAGTACTACAACGGTCAGACGGTTAAACCTAGTGTCTAGCGTCTACATCTAGAGCTAACAAAAAGCAGCATCACATCAAACAGAAAGGCTCACACGTTAAACGGTGAGCCTTTTCTTTATTCAGTTTGATCCAATTTAAGTCTCGTCCAGTTTACGTTTCGTCTAATAAGCCTTTCAATGCTTGTTCAAGCCAAAGTAACGCAGGGCCTTTCGAGCGTGTTTTAGACAAAACAAGATCAACGGGAGGCGACCATGTTTTGTGATCGAATGAGACATTAATCTCCACTAAACGCTGCTTATTCAGCTCCTCTTCGACAAGGTGTTTAGGTAAGTATGCCCAGCCAATATCACTGCCGAGTACCATCTCTTTGATCACAATAAAGCTGTTTGACCACCATACCTTTCCGGCAATCAGCGGAAACTGATCCATCACCTTGCCTTTGTCTCCCCTCAACATTAACTGACGATGCGGGAGTAAGTCAGTGAGTTTCGCCACACCTGTTTTTGCGAGCGCATGACTTGGATGACACACAGCAATAAACGGTAAGTGACCGATAAAGCATGGCTCAGAACCGACATCAAAAGCCAAGTTGGTAAACATCAATCCAATGTCGGCTCTCTCTTCGATAATTAACGGATTGACCTCTGTTGTGGTACACGCAACCAGTTCAACTTCAGTAGCAGGGAATTGTTGACTGAACTGACTAAGGATCTTAGATAAGTTCGGAACCAGTAATGAATCATCTAATGCAATTTTGATGAGCCCCTCTTCACCGCTACCCATCACACTAACCGTCACATTCAGATCTTCAACCTGAAGCACGATCGCTTTCACCTGTTTAAATAACTGCTCGCCTGCTTTGGTTAGTGAAGGCTTTCGAGTCGAACGATCAAAAAGCTCAACATTAAAATCTATTTCAAGATTACTGATGCCTTGGCTTACCGCCGACTGCACCTTCCCTAAATGACGAGCACTGGCAGAAAATGACCCTAATTCAACGGCATACACAAACATTTTCAGCTGTTCAATGTTGTACATTCGGTTTCTCCCAAAACTTATTATCACCATATGTGATAGTAACTATCTTTATATTATCACTTAACTAGATATTATCTAGCCAAGTCATTAGCCCATCGGCGGCTATTTAATCGTAAAGAGAGTTAGAAAAATGTCACATAAAGAACGCATGTTGCACATGGTGCTATTTGAATTGGTTGCTTTGGTTTTGATGGCAGGGCTTGCAACCTATATTACAGGAAACGGCGCAGGCGAAATGGCAGGCTTAGCGCTCGCAATATCATTGATAGCGATGGCGTGGAACTACGTTTACAACTATGGCTACGACAAAATTTACGGAGCAGACCGAAGCAAAAGAACCAAGAAAACACGTGTTCTGCACGGATTAGGTTTTGAGCTTGGCTTAATGACAGTGACTTTGCCTGTCTTGATGTGGGTTCTACAACTCGACTTCCTAACCGTACTGATCATGGACATCGGCCTAGTTATTTTCTTCGTACTTTACGCGATTGCGTTCAATTGGGCGTATGACTCAATCCGAGCTCAATTGGTTTCGAAAGGAAAAGTTGCAGCTCTGGTTTAGAGCGGTAAGTTCGTCTCGTATAACAAGAACATACACCCAAATGAAAACTGCCAAACTACAACATAGTTGGCAGTTTATTCATTTATGCATATAAGCTCATTTGTTAACGCCCTTGTTACATAGCAAAAACATCACACAGCCCTCCCTAATTAAGTCTAATAATCCGCCACTCACGAAGTAGCATCACAAATCCAAACATAAACTCCTCGTACCAGTTGCGCATTCATTTACATATAGGTAGTTTGAGCGGCTTCGCAACCTATCAATTCGAGCAATGACGTTCATGCGAGCATCTTTTCCGAGCAAAAGTGTTCGGATTAACATTTCAAGTGACTTTAATTAACAATTTTATGCTCAAACGCTCACTTTTGATGTTCGTTTATTTTCGAGTTCGCAAATATATGCACAATACACGTGCTAGATAAGCAAAACTAAAAAGGACTCGAACATGACAACAAACAAACACCCTTCTTTATTTGGGCAATGCTTGGCTGAATTTATCGGTACAGGATTACTCATATTCTTTGGCGTTGGCTGTGTGGCCGCTCTGGTATTAACTGGTGCGACATTCGGACAATGGGAAATCAGCATCATCTGGGGCTTCGGTGTTGCGATTGCAATTTACTGTACTGCCGGCGTTTCAGGCGCACACATCAACCCAGCAGTAACGATTGCACTGGCCATGTTCCATGGCTTTGATAAAGCGAAAGTGGTGCCTTACATCATTTCGCAACTGCTTGGCGCTTTCTGCTCTGCAGCATTGGTTTACAGCCTGTACAGCAACCTATTTACTGACTACGAAATCGCACATAACTTCGTTCGTAGCAGCCAAGACGCACTATCAACTGCTGGTATCTTCTCGACTTACCCACATGCTTCACTCTCTTTCTTCGGCGCTTTTGCTGTGGAATTCGTGATTACTGCAGTGTTGATGTTTGCAATTTTGGCGTTAGGTGATGAGAACAATGGCGCATCTCGCGGCGCAATGAACCCTCTACTGATCGGTATTCTTATCGCGGTAATTGGTGGTTCTTTAGGTCCACTGACTGGCTTTGCAATGAACCCTGCTCGTGACTTCGGACCAAAACTGTTTGCTTACTTTGCAGGTTGGGATTTCGCACTAACAGGTGCTCGTGATATTCCTTACTTCATCGTACCAATCCTTGCTCCAATTGCGGGTGCATGTTTTGGTGGCTGGTTGTACCCACGTGTTATCGGTGCTTACCTACCTATTGAAGGCCAAGGCTGCACAATTCCAAACCAATGTGAAACAGAACAAGAAGCTGAACAAGCTCAAGCTTAATCACTAAGCGCCCCTACATTTACTAAAATATAAATAACAAAAGAAAAAGGATTCTTACCATGACCGAGCAAAAATACATTGTTGCCCTAGACCAAGGCACCACAAGCTCTCGCGCTGTAATCCTCGACCACGATGCAAACATCGTAAGCTCTTCTCAACGCGAATTTACTCAGATTTATCCTAAAGCCGGTTGGGTTGAGCATGACCCAATGGAAATCTGGGCAACTCAAAGCTCTACATTGGTTGAAGCACTTGCTAAAGCAGGCATTCGCAGCGACGAGCTAGCGGGTATCGGTATCACTAACCAACGTGAAACCACCATTGTTTGGAACAAAGAAACGGGTAAGCCGGTTTATAACGCCATCGTATGGCAGTGTCGCCGTACAGCAGACATCTGTGAAGACCTTAAAGCACGTGGCCTAGAAGACTACGTACGTGACAATACAGGCTTAGTCCTTGACCCGTATTTCTCAGGTACCAAAGTAAAATGGATTCTAGACAACGTTGAAGGCGCTCGCGAAGACGCAGAAGCTGGCAAACTACTGTTCGGTACAGTTGATACTTGGTTGGTTTGGAAAATGACTCAAGGACGTGTACACGTTACGGATTACACCAACGCGTCACGTACTATGTTGTTCAACATCAACGACCTATGCTGGGATCAGAAGCTACTTGATGAAATGGGCATTCCAGCAGTCATGATGCCAGAAGTAAAACGCTCTTCAGAGGTATACGGTCAAACGAACCTTGGTGGTAAAGGCGGTACGCGTATCCCAATCGCGGGTATTGCGGGTGACCAACAAGCTGCACTTTACGGTCAAATGTGTGTAGAAGCAGGCCAAGCTAAGAATACTTACGGCACGGGTTGTTTCCTTCTAATGAACACAGGCCAAGAGAAAGTAACATCGAAGAATGGTCTACTAACAACGCTAGCATGTGGCCCTAAAGGCGAGCCTGCATACGCGCTTGAAGGTGCGGTATTCATGGGTGGCGCATCTATCCAATGGCTACGTGATGAAATGAAGCTACTGGCTGGTGCAGAAGACTCTGAGTACTTCGCAACCAAAGTAGACTCTTCAAACGGCGTTTACGTGGTTCCTGCATTTACTGGCCTAGGCGCACCCTACTGGGATGCTTATGCTCGCGGTACGATTGTCGGCCTAACTCGTGGTGTTAACTCTAGCCACATCATCCGTGCAACGCTGGAAGGCATTGCTTACCAAACGCGTGACGTACTAGACGCGATGCAAGCGGATTCAGGCATCAAGCTAGCGAAACTACGTGTTGATGGCGGCGCAGTAGCGAACAACTTCCTAATGCAATTCCAATCAGACGTGCTGGATACTGAAGTTCACCGCCCGGAAGTAACAGAAGTAACGGCTCTTGGTGCCGCTTACCTTGCTGGCCTAGCGGTTGGTTTCTGGGACAGCATTGACGAGCTTCAAGACAAAGCCGTTCTTAACCGTACCTTCATGCCACACCACGACGAAGAGAAGCGTAACCGCCGTTACAAAGGTTGGAAGCGTGCTATCAAGTGTGCACAGGTTTGGTCTGAACTGCACGATGACGACGAAGAGTAATCTAAGCGTGAGTTAACAGAGGAGCACGAATAATCCCTTATTAATCGATTCGATTGTTCGAACCTCAGCAAACGAAACTAAAAAGAGCACTATTTTGTGCTCTTTTTTGCGTTTCAGGCTCAAATTCCATGTTTTGAGCAGCGTTTTTGCGGTTTAGACATGATTCCTTACCATCATTACTTCTCTCTTTTCATCAATTCGAGCACAATAGTGTGAGTTTATATTTTCGATTTTGACGCGCTAGAGCCCTTTGCGCGCAGGGAGTGGTAAGTTAAGTGAAGCAGATACCAAGACACCAGCAGATTGTAGATCTGGTAAAAACACAAGGATATGTGAGTACCGATGAGCTCGTTGAAAAGTTCGATGTTAGCCCACAAACCATCAGACGAGACCTCAATGAACTTGCCGATAGCAACAAAATCCGTCGCTATCACGGTGGTGCAACCATTCCTTTAAGCTCAGAAAACACCTCTTATAACACGCGTAAAGCGCTTAACTTCAACGAAAAAGACGTGATCGCCGACGAGCTGGTTAAACATATCCCAGATGGCGCAACCTTGTTCGTTGATATCGGCACCACACCTGAATCGGTTGCTCGCGCACTCAACAAAAACCACAAACAGCTACGAGTTGTGACCAACAACATTAACGTTGCAAGCATCCTTCTACCGAACCCTGAGATCAAGGTTATCTTGGCGGGCGGTGAAGTACGTAACCGCGATGGTGGCATCGTCGGTGAAGCGACACTCGATTTCGTGAAGCAGTTCCGCCTCGATTTCGGTATCTTGGGCATCAGTGGCATCGACTTTGACGGCTCGTTACTCGATTTTGACTACCACGAAGTTCGAGTGAAACAAGCCATCATCGAAAACAGTCGCAGCATCTTCTTAGCCGTCGACCACACTAAGTTTGGCCGTAACGCGATGGTTAAGCTCGGTAATATCTCTCAAGCCCACATGGTGTTTACTAATAAGCAGCCACCAGAAGAGATTCTCAACATCCTTAAAGATTCCGCAATACCATTAGAAGTGATCGATACCGCTCGTCCTATGAGCGAATAACTAAACATAAGAGCTCAGTGACGCCACTTTCTTAAATGATTCACGATTCTTTATAGAAAAGTTAATAAAGTAAAACTTGCTCGCTGTCACTGTCGCTTCTATGCTCGAATTAGACTTATTTGAACCTCTGCCTTCATAAGCAGAGGTTTTTTTATGCCCAAATCACATAAAACGCGCATAAACGAAAATAATAAATGACCGCAAACGAAAGTTCATATAGGATTCAATTATGTTCTAAAATGCTCGTTCGCTCAGAAAGAGGTCAAAACCATGAGTGCTCAACAAAATAATTCAAACAACAGTACACCTTCCACTTTAGACTTGATCGTGATTGGCGGCGGCATCAACGGTGCAGGCATCGCGGCAGACGCATCAGGTCGTGGTCTAAACGTTGGCTTATACGAAGCAAATGATTTCGCATCTGCAACGTCTTCTGCCAGCTCAAAGCTTATCCACGGTGGCCTACGCTACCTTGAACATTACGAGTTTCGTTTGGTTTCGGAAGCACTCGCGGAACGTGAAGTCTTGTTAAGAAAAGCACCTCATGTTGCTCAACCAATGCGTTTCCGTTTACCACATCGACCATTTTTACGCCCGGCTTGGATGATTCGCTGTGGCCTATTCCTTTACGATAACTTGGGTAAGCGCACCACTCTTCCTGGAAGTAAGACCGTCAACTTAGCGAAATCAGGCCTACTGAAACCAGAAATGAAGACAGGCTTCGAATACTCAGATTGCTGGGTTGATGATGCGCGTATGGTGTTGCTCAACGTATTAGCAGCAAAAGAAAACAACGCAGAAGTTCGTAACTACTGCCGAGTTGAAAAAGCGCACCGTGAAGGCGGCATCTGGCATGTGACGATCCTTGATGTGATGACAAACCAGCGTTTTGAACGTAAAGCGAAAGCACTGGTCAACGCAGCTGGCCCTTGGGTTAAGCAGTTCTTTGATGATGGATTAGAGCAAGCTTCGCCTCGTAATATTCGTCTGATCAAAGGCTCTCACATTGTTGTGCCACGTATTCACGACGAACCACAAGCGTACATCCTGCAAAACAAAGACAATCGTATTGTGTTCATGATCCCTTACCTAGATAAGTTCTCGATCATCGGCACTACCGACCTTGAATACAAAGGCGACCCACGTAACGTCGCAATTGATGATGTCGAAGTGGATTACTTGATTGATATTGTTAACCAACACTTTGTTAAACAGCTTGGCCGTGAAGATGTGGTTTGGACATACAGTGGCGTAAGACCGCTTTGTGACGACGAATCGGATTCACCACAAGCGATCACTCGTGACTACACGTTGGAATTGGACGCAGAGCTCGATCAAGCGCCACTGCTTTCGATCTTCGGTGGCAAGTTGACCACTTATCGTAAGCTCGGCGAAGCGGCACTTAAGAAGCTTGAGCCACACCTAACCAACATGGGTGCACCATGGACAGCGAACGACACGCTTCCAGGCGGTAACTTTAGTTGCAGCAGAGAGCAGCTTGCGAAGATGATCCACACTAAATACCCTTGGGCATCTGAAGCGCTATTGCTTCGTTACGTGACTCAATTCGGTACTTACACGTGGAAACTACTGGAAGGCGCAAATAGCGAAGCTGACCTTGGCATTCAATTCTCAAGCGAGGCACATGGCGTTTATCAAGTTGAAATCGATTACTTGATCAATGAAGAGATGGCGATGACAGACGAAGACATCTTGTGGCGCAGAACCAAGCTTGGCCTGTACATGAGTGAATCAGAGCAGCAAGCAGTAACGGATTACCTGAAAGAGAAACTACAAAGCAAGGTAGTGAGCTTTTCTCAAGTAGGCTAACCCCACCAGCCTAAGCATGGTTCAAGAACATACTTAACAACGAAGCTTAGCGTCCCCCGCGCTAAGCTTTTTTATATCCACCCTATTTACAAAACCTTAGTGCTAACTGAGTTTGTCTATATCTACGGTTTCTTGTATCCAAATATTCTTATGCGTTCAGATAGAGACTGGAATGCAGAAACGAAAAAAAACTCCCGAAGGAGTTTTTATTGTCTAAACCTGCAGTAACCGTTTAGCGATCTAACGATTTAACTTAGCTAGTCAGCAAAATTACCAACTCACTAGCCAGTTAAACGAGCATGCAGTGAATCTTTAAGCTCAGAACGATCATGTTTCAATTGGTGCATCGAGCCGTCATCAATGGGTGAATCTTTCAGCTCTAGTTTACGAATCTCTTTATCAAGGTTGTCGTATGTCTTCATATCTGCTGCAAAGCCATCGTCAGTTTTAGCAAGCTCAGCAATTTTGTCTTTCATTTCAGGAAATTCGTGAACAAGAGAGTGATTTTCACCTAGCATAGAAACCTCTTAAGTTGAGTAAAGTGATTGGTAGTACACATTCATTATTTACCTTAGCAAGGGACTCAAATAACAAATGAGATCCAGTACACAGCCTAGAATATAGACAGTTCAGATTCACAAATTTACAACATAAATCGGCAGGGATGCGTTGTTTTACATAGAAGAAAGCCTCACGTAATCGCAAGGCTTTGTAGAAGTGAGTTCTTTATAAGAACAGTGACAGAAATGATAATAACAGCAGCTAAAAAGTATTTTCAAAAAAGGATTAGCTGCTACAACCACCAGAATGAACTCGATTCATTTGATCATGTGAAGACGTGTCAGAGCCTGTCGATTGGCATCCTGCCACGAACAATAGCGTTACAGATAAGATAAGCCATTTCATAATTAATCCTCTTTTAGTCATGACTAAAGCATAGTGCTTTAAAGCGCGGATACCTCAGTCATTAACTAAAGCCTTACCTGCCGATAAAGCCTTAGTTAATGAACAAAGCATCGCTTCATTAATTAACGACCAGTCTCCATGCAAAAAACTTTCACCAAACGAACAAAAAACAGTCACGACTCTCTCTAAGCTTCACAAAAACCAGCGTATCAATTCCTTTAGGTTATTATCTAAATAACATCAATTCATTTTTAGAATCACAACCAAAGCGATACATTAGTGTCATCTCCTAATGACGACCTCAAGGTAAACGACATGAAAAAGACCATTTTAGCAACACTGATTACCATCACATCAATGCAAACAATGGCAGCAGTTGAAGTAACCGACGAAAACTTCGCTCGTGCAGAAAGCGACCTTTACTTCACTCAACAGTTAGAGCATCAACCGGTTAATGTTTTTGAGCATAATCGTGAGAACGTAACGGTAGAGAACCAAATGATTATCCGCTCTAACACCGACCTGCTCTATTCAACCGCGGTTGTCGATGTCTCAGAAGGCGCAACATTCAAACTGGCGGAAGGCGATGCGTACCAGATCATGCATATCTTCAATAACAATCATGATAACCACATGGCCATTTATGGTGGCGAAGAAATTTACATCGACTCAGAAATCGCAGGTTCAGACTACATCTACATACTGATGCGAACTGCAACAAGTGCTGGCGCAGATGAAGCGCATCGACTGCAAGATGCGGCGGTCATTAATGCGAAATCAGCTAAGCCTTTTGAACCTGCTTCAGATTGGGATGATGCATCTCGAGATAACGTCCGAGCAAAATGGGAGAAGCTAGTTAATGACATCAAGACAGAAGAAGCCTTCACACCAAACATCACAGCAACATCAGATAACAAGCAGTTTATGATTGGTACTGCGGTGGGTTGGGCTGGTATGCCGGCAGAGCATGCTGTGTATACATCACGAGCGGGCACAGGTAAAACAGAATGTGCAAACATCACGTTTGAAGCACCCTCATTACGTTATGACGAAGGCGGTTATTGGTCAATTACGGCCTATTCAAGCCAAGGCTGGTTGATGACGAACAACAACAGTGCTGATTCAACGACATCAACACCCAATAAAGACGGTTCTTACACGATCCACTTTGCGCCAAAAGGGCAAACCTGTGACGCTGCAAATAACGTAATTGAAGTAAACGATGATGGCTGGAACTTTGCGGTTCGTGCATACCGTCCTAGTGATGAAGCGGTAGCATCAGGTGAGATGCACAACTTCCCACAGGTCACTGCTCAATAGCGGGGAATAACGACTGAGTTGCGAGTGATTAGTGTTAATTAACTGGCAATAACAGCTGCTAACAATAACAACTACTAACAATAACCTAGCCTCTCATTTGAGAGGCTTATTGCTTTTCTTTTATGATGGTTTGGGAGGTAGTGATAATTTTTCGCTTAAGCCATTGATTCATCGGGTGCATTCTCTTGTTATGAGATTCCACCAGCACGATTTTTTTGAGCTCTTCCGGTGCATAATCAGGAAAAGAGAGATAATCGAACTCTTCATTAAGATAAAGAGCAAGCTGCTTGGAACACGGTAGAATCATGTCACTTTGTTTAATGACCTCTAATAGCGTGTGCAAATACGAGCTTCTTGCTTTCACTTTAAGCTGCTCTGTCGACAAATGCTTGGCGATATAAGGCTGAATATCATTCCACCCCGGTATCACCAAACTCGCGTATTCCGCTTCATCTATCTCTTGCTGTGAAATCACTTTGCCAGCTAATGGATGGCCGGTTTTAACCAACCCGACAAAGTCATCCTCACCGATAATCTGATGGGTAAACTGCTTATTCGTGTCGATTGGAGAAAAGTTGATAGCTGCTTGTATCTCGCCATCCAACAATTTTTTCAGCGTTTGAGAGCCCCAATTAACGATATTGACTTGAGCATTGGGCGCTTCTTGAATGAGACCAAGGCATAAACGCGCCCCAAGCCAGTTCGAGATAAAACCGTTAATCGCAATCGTGATGTTGCCTTGATACTCGGCAGGGTCAAAGCTTGGAGTTTCAAGAATCACGTCGTCCAAGCTTTCCATGATCATTGGCAGTCGTTCACCAAGCTCTAACGCACGTGGAGTTGGCTTCAAACCGGAATGGACACGAGTAAACAATTCGTCATCAAAGTACTCTCTCAATCGCCCTAGTGCTTTACTCACTGCGGGCTGACTCAGCGCCAATTTATTGCCAGCAATGCGAGTATTTTGGGTTTCTAGCAAAACCAGAAAAACGCGGATTAAATTGAGATCCAATTGTTTCATAGTTACCTGTCATTAAAATTTGGTCAGGGAGATATTTAGCCGTCTGGCGATAAACGCTAACTTAGCGAAGATCTCTCTCATTATGGCTCATTTGACGATTGATTCGCTTAACGATCTTTAGCTCTTTCTTACTATCTAGACAAACTAAACAATAAATCATCATAGAAAAAGCAGAACTTCAATTCCTCAAAGTTCTGCTTTAACAATCCATGACTGCTTACGCTCTGCGCTTTTTGAAAGCGTGCCAGCCGGCGCTGAAAATTGTTTTTAACACCACACCGAGTGCGCTTAGTTTTGGGTCGGCGTTCTTGCCAGAGGCAATGCGCCACATCTGATGTTCATACCAAACCAGCCCGACCATCGCCATCTTGTCTAAAGCGGGCTTTCCTGTGGTTGGCACGGTTAGTGGCATGCCGTGGCTAGGGTCTTCAATTAACTTGTTAGGGAAATCAGGATCAACCGCCATTGTGCGCGCAATACCAATAAAATCGGTCGCCGAGGTGTTTAATGCTTCATTCATTGCTTGCGCGGTTCGAAAACCACCCGTGACCACCAGCGGAGTGCTCACAAGCTTTCTCGCCTTCACCATGTAATCCATAAAATACGCTTCACGCTTTACCGTGCTGGACTTGATTGATTCAGATTTGCTCTTTGAACCCATCATTGATGGACTTTCATAGGTGCCGCCAGAGATCTCAATCAGGTCGATACCGTTATCACTCAGTGTTTGCACAACCTGCATCGACTCTTCTTCAGTGAAGCCACCTTTCATGAAGTCGGCGCTGTTGAGCTTAATTCCGACAGGGAAATCTTCACCGACCTCTTTTCGAATCGCGCGATAAACCTCAAGCACAAAACGAAGTCTGTTTTCGAGTGAGCCACCCCATTTGTCTTGGCGTTGATTGTGTCTCGAAGACAAAAACTGACTCACGAGATAACCATGAGCACCGTGAATCTGCACGCCAGTAAAGCCTGCTTGTTTTGAAAGCTTTGCACTCAGCGCGAATTTATCAATGATTGCGATTATTTCCGTCTCAATCAGAGCTCGTGGCGTATTGAAGCCTTTCTCTAACCCGCGCTCTAAAGAAATCGCCGAAGGAGCAACGGGGCTATCACATAAGAATTTAGGAATTTGCTTTCCTGGGTGGTTCAATTGCATCCATATCTGCGAACCATTTTGTGTTCCAGCCTTCGCCCACTCACGAAATACGGTTAAGTCACTGTGCTCATCTAACACAACGTTTTTAGGTTCACCAAGCGCGCCTCTATCGACCATCACGTTACCCGTTATGGATAGACCAATTCCTCCTTGAGCCCAACGCTGATAGAGCGTGACCAAACCTCGCTTAGGGTTATGGTGTTTATCACCTAGCTGTTCACTCATTGCCGATTTGAACAGGCGATTTTTGATCACTTGGCCATTAGGAAGAGAAAAAGGGTCGTTGAGGCAAATTGGATTCATGCGCGTGGTTACTTTCTTTGGTTTATATATTCAGTCCAGTATGCCCTATTTTATCCGACAGTTCTGAGCATTTAACGCCTATTTCGAAGCAAGTTTCGCTCAATAAAAAATGCCAGCGGCATAGCAGCTGGCATTAATCGATTATAAACAAAACCTTAAACAGGCGATTTAAGTCATCACTTTATCGTGGATTTTTTGACCTTGGTAAATGGTGTCGATTTCCATTTATCTGTTCTTACCTCTTCACCGGGCGTGTACATACGTAACACTGAATACCATTGATGATCGGGGATAGGTAAGAAGTTAGGATCATCTTCATGCCCTTTTACATCGCTACTCATGTAAATGGTGTAGCTGCCATCAGCATTAGGTGTTAGCGTTCTGTCTCCACGGGAATGACGGTTTAAGTCATTTTTCTCCATCAATCGGGTTTCACCACTGTAGGCAGTGTATGACCAAAAACCACCCTCTTCTAGCGGTGGCGCATCGAAGGTCACCGTGTAATCATACTTACTACCGTCGAGCGCACCACCTTCACTATCGAAGAAGTCACCGCTGTACATAGTGTGTTTTGCAGGCAGCCCCCATTGGCCCATTAAGGTGCCGTAGGCGTGCTGAAAGCTTGGAACCTTAGTCATTTCATCGCGAGAGCCTAATACGTCTCGTGAATCATCAAAGCCCGCATTGATGATTCGTTCCAGTCCGTCTTTTTGACCAGACTCGATCATACTAAGCTGCTCTGCCGTAAATGGATGACTGGCTTTGCCTAATTCAACATCTCCTAAGCCAATGTACTCAAACAGTTCAAGCAGCTTTTGGTCATGTGCCTTCATGGTTCCTTCAGACAGAATGAAATTGGTTCGCTCGACCCAATTAGAGTCTTCAGGATCTGGATACTCGCGCTCAATAGGAACTGGCCCTTTCTGACCTAAGTATTCCGACAACGTCCTAACATTCCATTGATCCATTAACTTTTGAGCAGTTGCAGAATCGTCACCGCCAAGGTCCATGATTCGACCCATCATTTTGACCAGCGGGTGCTCGACATAGATGACTTGATCGACACTCGCAGGCACTTCACCTTTCCACCCTTCAACTGCATACATGAAACTGCCGCCTTTTGTGCCTCGCTGTGGAGAGCCAAAAGCCGAGTCAGTAAAGTGCTGCATATTCATGGTATGGAACAACCAGTATCGATTGTCATCATGGTCTGGAATCGTAACGATGACAGGCTCTGCTGCTAGATCCATCCAACCCATCAAATGTAACGTGTCATTGTTAATCGTCGGGTGCGCAGTGTAAGTGTCGTCAGCAAGTATTCGAATATTTTGGAATCGATTCAAAGGGTAATCTTGCTCAACGACGGTTTTGTAAAAGTATTTGTAGGCTTCATCTATCGAGTACGCGTACTCATAGGCAAGTTGTGCCAATAGCTGATTATCCTTTTTGAGCGACGCTAAACTCGCCATCTCAACGGGGAGAGTTTCCGTTTTTATCCCCATTGCTGTTTTTGTTGCCACAGCTGCGCTGGTCGCGTCCACGGATTGGCTCGCAAGTACCGGAGACGGAAGTGCAACCATGAAAGCACAAGTCAGTGCTGCCGCAAGTATGTTTTTTTTCATCATTTAATGTCCCAACTAAAAGCAATATGTAAGGTGCGCTTGTTACAGCACACCTTGTATTAGTCGTATTTGGGTTAGTCAGCAACCACTGATTTGTCTGCCATACCAATACCACCGGCTTTCTGTCTTGGTGGAAACGCTTTGAGTGACTTCTGATATTCCGCCGCTGATTTTTGCAGCTTTGGTAGTACCCAAGACTTCTCTTTCATCCATAAGAACCAACCACGAGTATCAGGGCTACGCTCATAAGGATCAGCCTTGATGTTGATGAGCATCCCTAGTGGCCACTCTTCAGGAGGCGCAATCCACTCCGTTTTGGTTTTTAGGTGCACTTTCCAATCATCAACTCGGAACGCATTCAAATCTTGCTCGTTGTAGAAGAAGAACTCATGGCGTTGGCTCGGCTCACCTTTGGTCAACATATCCAGCTGGTTATAACCATCCAAGTGGACTTGATAACGCTCGCCGTTTAACTCTTTTCCATCAAGCAGTTCTTGCTTAATGTCGCCTTCACCCACTGCAGCCATAATGGTTGGCACCCAGTCTTCAGAAGTCATGAAGCCATCGGTGTATTCACCTTGAGGGATTTTATCTGGCCAGCTGACCAGCATTGGTACACGGAAACCGCCATCCCACGTCGTGCCTTTTTGACCACGGAAAGAGGCAGAACCACCATCAGGCCAATGATCTAGGTTTACGCCGTTGTCTGAGGTAAACAAGATTATCGTGTTATCAATTTCACCAAGATCTTCTAACTTATCGAGTAATACACCGATCTGGTCATCAAGTTCAATCAAGCCATCGTAATACGTGTTGATTTGGCTCGCGCCTTGGTATTCCGGGCGCACGTGCGTTTTTTGGTGCATACGAGTCGGGTTGTACCACATGAAGTAAGGTTGTTCGTCTTTCTCTGCTTCATGTCTATCGAGCCAATTAGTAGCAAACTCCAAAAATTCGCCATCAACGGTTTGCATGCGTTTAGAGCCTAAAGGACCTTTATCTTCAATCGTTTGCTTTCCAACCACACCAAACCTTGGGTCTTCTTGCATGTCCACACTCTCGGTAGCGATGGTGTGAAGAACATTACGAGGGCGACCTCTGAAGTTAGGGTCTGTTGGGAATTCCGGCTGTTCAGGCATCTCCATAACGTTGAGGTGGTAAAGGAAACCGAAGAATTCATCAAAGCCGTGCACCGTTGGTAAGTGACTGTTGTTATCGCCTAGGTGACTTTTACCGACATGCACGGTCGCATAGCCTTTGTCTTTCAGCATTTCGGCTAGGGTTGGATCTTCTTTTTGAAGGCCAAGTGAAGAGCCCGGCTGACCGACAGACGTTAAGCCTGTTCGGAAAGGATATTGACCTGTGATAAAGGCAGAACGACCTGCAGTAGAGCTGCCTTGCGCGTAGTAATCGCTGACCATCATGCCGCGTTCGGCAATTCGATCAATGTTCGGCGTATCCACCGCGCCTAAACCACGGTGGTAAGCAGACAGATCCGTTGGGCTAACATCATCGAGCATGATGGCAACCACATTGGGTTGGCTCGCTGCATGTACGTTGACGCTCGCCAGTACCGAAAGCGCCAGAGCGGATTTAACAAAAGACTTATACATTTATAACCCTCATTCACTATGAGTAAATCGCTGAAGTCACAACGAAAATTGTGCATGTCTCAGCGAACCATTGTTGAGGTAAATGGTATAAGAAAGAGGCCAAAAATGGCTTGATAGCCACTATTACGATTCTTAATAGTGGCCGTTAGAAAGGGAGAGTTATTTAGAAGGAATAGAGTAGCGTGACACTAGGATTGAATAATCGACGTAATTTCTTTTTGAAGCCAATCCGTGAACGGGTTATTACGGTTTGCTTGATGAGTAAACAGTGCTAATTCTCGACGATAGGTGTCTTTCAACAGTTCCGGCGGTAAATCGATACAACGATAAGAGTGATCAAGCAAATAGCGGCATTTCGACGATGTTACATAGATGAAGTCGCTATCTTTAACGATTTCTAGCATCAAATTCATATTGTTGCTTCTGAGCCCGATGTGTTTATCTAAGTCGTATTTTTTGATCAACATTTCCGTCTTGGACGGCTGAATGTAACCAGGGATCATATTGATACAGAGTGGGTATTCCAGAATTTCCTCAAGGGAATTGCCTTGAATTGGGTGGTCAGCTCTTAGCACCAACATGAACTTATCAAAACCAACTGGGCGTTCCGTCAGGGTTTTATTGACGTCCATAGGAAGATAGCTCACTCCCCAACACATTCGGTTGGTCTCTAGAGACTGCACCCCATTATCTAACCAAGGTGAGCATTGAAACGTCACTTGCGGCGCTTCTCTGGTCAGCTTTTTGATTAATGGCACACCCACTGGGATCAACAGCGGGGAAGGCAACATGATTTGAACCTCCCCTCTTAAATCTTCCAAGCCCCACTCATCATTGGGTATGTATAGATTATCTAGTTGCTCTAATAGCAGAGGCAAGGTTTCGATAAGCTTCAAGCATTTCGGGGTGGGTTCAAGCCTTGCTTTATCTCGAACAAACAACTCATCATCAAATTGTTCTCTGAGCTTACGAAGCATGACACTGATCGTCGGCTGACTTACGTTCAAGGCTTTGGCTGCACTCACCGTTTGACGAGTTTCATTAAGCACCAAAATGAGCCGCAGTAAGTTTAGGTCTTTGGTCATGCCCTACTCCAAATGATTTAGAAAAGTGGAAAGTACGCTGGCGAATACCCTTTTTTCATCGCTTCTACCATAGGCAATAATTTGGGTAATGCGTGACGAAAAAACATCTCATACCCTTGGCATAAATGATTCATCGGACTGCCATCTTCGGTTGTTGCTATTCTGTTTTTTGGGCAACCACCTTGGCAGAGTTCAACAAAATCACAACGTCGACAAGTGCTGTTTAACTCATCATATTTGTTGGTGCCAAACGCGATTTGTTCTGGTGAGCTCGCCATAGTTGCAAGCTTATCACTGTTCATGGTGCCCAATTGATGATCTTGATACCCATAATGGTCACAACTGTAAACATTGCCGTCATGCTCAACCATTAATTGCTGCCCACAAGTCGCGCTGTGATGGCACATTTGGCTTTGGTAGCCCATCAACACCATTAAACAGTTTTCAAAAAACTGGATATACACTTTACCGACATCATTGGCGCTCCATGCATCAAACAAGTCACAAAGAAATTGCCCCCACTGCTCACCGGTTAACGACCAATCATGCCCTGTTCGTCTGTCTAACTCATGATCGATACAAGGCTGAAACTGCATGTAACCACTGCCATTTTCAACCAAAAACTGATAGATCGTTTTACCGTGTTTGTAGGTTTTATTGTTCACGACCGTTAACGTATTAAAATCAACATTGTGCTTCTTTAGGTAAGACATCCCACGCATTGTGCGTTCAAAAGACGACTCGCCATTTTTGTCGATCCGAGCGATGTCATTCAGAATATTGGGGCCATCGATACTGATGCCCATCATGAAATTATGTTTAGCAAAGAAACTCGCCCAGCGATCGTTAATCATGGTTCCGTTGGTCTGCATCGTATTCACGATGCGCTTTTTCGTCGCTTTGCTTGCCTGTGCTTTCATCGCCGTTTCATAGAAATCGAGCCCTCTTAACATAGGCTCGCCACCGTGCCAGATAAAATCCACTTGTTGATCTTTCATTGGCTGCGCGTCGATATGAGCACCGACAATTTGCTCCATCATGTCCAGAGACATTGACGATCTTTTATCGCCATCTTGTCTATTGAGATAATAGCAGTAGCTACAATCCAGATTGCACTGAGCCCCTTCTGCTTTAATGAATAAGCTAAAAGGATAAGTAGATGTGTTCATATCGATTCCCGTACTTTTTTGCCAACATATCAACCGAAAATCAATCAAACAATAGCGCCTCAAGCACCCTACTCGCACACGTCGTAGGGGTACTTCACCACCCTAAATCAATGTTAATTAAAACAACCAGTTGAAAGGTAAAAAGAGACTATTAACATCCTTAATATCGGCTATTACACTCCTTAATCTCACTTGCTCATATGATAAATGCCTAATTCTGTTCCTACGATCTAAGGTGTTCTATGAGAAAGCTCCTCTATAAGAAAAGTGTACTGACCAGTTTAGTGTGTTCTTTATCCAGTATTATCGCGATGCCATCCCTTGCCCAACAATCTATTAATCCTGAAGAAGAGCTCGCTTACAATCTAGGTGTTCAAGCATTTATCTATGGTACGGGTCCATTAACCGTTGCTGCGGTTAGGCAAACGACCACATCTGTTGATGCGCCGATGGACAACGCCATGGCACCATTGAATGAGATGGGTAAAACACGCGTTCTATCCGGACCTCAGGATAGGATTGTACCGACCGTCAACAACGATACGCTCTACTCACAAGCTCACTACGATCTGGATTTATCAGGTCCAATGGTGATTGATATTCCTCGCACCGATAACCGTTACTACATTGTTCAGCTATTGGATGCTTACTCAGATTCGATTGAAGATCTGCACGTGAAGAATGTCGGCGACCAAGGTTCAAAAGTGCTTTTGGTCAACAAAGGATGGGCTGGTGAAGTGCCAGAGGGGATTGATCGTGTCGTAGAGTCTCGCACTCCTATGGTTTGGTTAATTCAACGAACGGGCGTGTTTGGCGAGCAAGATCTCAATGACGCATTGGTTACTCACGATAAATTCCTCAGCTACCCACTCGTTCAACTCGGCGCAGAGCATGACATCGTAGAACTTAAAGCTTCGACAGGTCGCATCCCACCCATGGCGAGGCCTGAAGGGTTAGAGTGGTATTCATTGATTGACCGTGAGCTACGTAAAAACCCGATTCCAGAAGATGCTGCCATCGTTGATCAATTCCAGCAAATTGGTATTGGAGGATCGACCCCCTTTAACCCTGAATCACTAACTTCAGCACAGAAAAAAGGGCTAATGCGCGCGATTGAGTCTTCACAACAGATCATTCAATACGCAGGTCGAAGCATCGGTGATGTCAATAATGGCTGGTCGATGATGTACGAGGGTGGCCGTTACGGAAATGATTATCTGAGCCGAGCGAGCATCAATATGCGTGCGGCTGGTTTGAATGTGCCAGAGCGAGCACTCTATCCAAACCGATACACGGACTCGAATGGTGAGCAGCTGTCGGGAGACAATCAATATCGAATGACCATGCCAGCTGATGCACCCGCTGACGCCTTTTGGTCGTTGACCATGTACGACGCTAAAAACCTGTTCATGGTTGAGAACTTCATTCAACGCTACTCCATCTCAACCAATCGTAAAGATGAGCTGAAATACGCAGAAGACGGCACCTTGCCAATATGCATTCAATACGTAAAACCGTCCGATCCAACGTGTAACTGGCTACCCGCGCCTCAAGATGACTTCTATCTTCACATGCGCCTGTATGAGCCAACTCAAGCCGTTCTCGACAATGAATATCCACTGCCACAAGTTGAAAAGCTCTAGCCTCAATTAAGTTAATTACGTCGATTAATCCAACTAAGGCAATTAAGTCGATCAAGTCAATTGCCACGGCGTTCTTAATGTTCGCTCGTGGCAATTCGTTTTATCCCTAAATACATGGCTCAAGCTGCTAGCAACATAACTCATACACTGAAAATGAGGTTCTATTCTTGAAAACACCTTTCATCACACTGTCTCTGTTAGTAACAGGGATAGTCAACTCTCTCGCTCACGCGGGAGGGTTAAATCTATCTCAGATTGCGACAACCAAAAGCGTTGGCACAGCCGGCGCAGGAAACGTAACCGTGAACGATGCATCCGCCGTGATCACCAATGCTGCGGGGTTATCGGCTATTGAAGAAAGCGCTTGGATTCTCGGCGTTCAATACCTCGATGTTGAAACCACTTTTGTCCGTGACGATAACTCGGCTTCGACCACAGGAAGCAGCGCCGATGTTCTCCCTCATTTGTCTTACGCATCAAGGCTCAATGACCAATGGGTCGTCGGCGCAGCATTGCACGCAGCTGGCGGCACTGGCGTTAAATACTCACACGGCGTTGGCGCACACCCTGCTTTATTGATCAAAGAAAATAGCATTTCGGCACTCAACTTTACGTCGTCATTGTCATATCAGGTCAATGAACAACTGTCTCTTGGTGGTTCTTTGATATTGCAGCACGCTGCGCTTGAAACTCAAGCATTGAATGGTCGAGAGCTTCAAGGAGATAGCCTCGACCTAGGATTCGGCCTGAGTCTCAATCACCACATCAGTGACAACACACAATTGGGTGTCAGTTATCAGGGCCAATTTGATCACGACCTTTCCCTTGATAACGCCAACGCTTTTGGCATTAGCTCTGAACTAACATGGGTTCGAAGCTTAAACTTAGGGTTGAAGCATTCATTAAATGAAGACTTAAACCTTCTACTCAGCTCCAACATGGAGACATGGCAAGATTATGATGACAAATACTCAACCACCTATTCTCTTGGGGTTGGTGTGGAATACGCATACGAGGATTGGTTGCTGTACAGCGGAGTGAGCGGTGACACGAGCCCTGTAAGCAGTCAAAACAGAGATGTGTTACTCCCGCTCGATAAACAGTGGCGTATCGGATTCGGTGCTGAGAAGAAGATATCCAATGACTTACATCTTGGATTGAGCTACCAATACCAAGATTTAGGCCATGGTGAAATTAATGCTGACTCAGGACTATTTCAGCCTTCTGGCAGCTATTCGACCAACAGAGTTCACTTCATCACTTTGTCTCTTCGCCATTAAAGCGAACTCTTGAGCGTTATTCACTTCTAGCTTCTAGCTTCTAGCTTCTAGCTTCTAGCAAGAAACAGTACGAAAAAAGGATTGGCTGTGAGAGCAATCCTTTTGAATTCATGAATATCATTCCGCCATCCAGAAAGGCTCAAACACCCTTTACGCTCATGGTAATTGTCGTTATTGTGATTCTCTACGTCATCATCACAAGGACAGTCTGAGAGTTATGAACAGCACGATTGAAACTATTCTGGGGCACCGCTCCATTCGTCAATATACAAATAAACCGATTGAAAAAGCGCAACTTGATGTGATTATTCAGGCTGGTCTCGCGGCTTCATCATCGAGCTTACTGCAGGCTGTTTCTATCGTGAGAGTGACAGACACAGAGAAGCGCAAACTGTTAGCTGAATACGCAGGTAACCAAGCTTACGTTGAGAATGCGGCTGAGTTTTTAGTGTTCTGTATCGACTATCAACGCCACGCTCAAATCAACCCTGAAGTGAAAACCGACTTTACTGAACTGACCCTGATTGGCGCGGTAGATTCTGGCATCATGGCGCAAAACTGCATGCTGGCAGCTGAGTCTCTAGGTTTGGGTGGCGTTTACATTGGCGGGCTGCGTAACAGCGCACAACAAGTCGATGAACTGTTAGAACTGCCACTGCACACTGCCGTGTTGTTCGGGATGTGTTTAGGCCACCCTGCACAACAACCAGAGGTTAAACCTCGCCTTCCTGCCCACGTAGTCATGCACGAAAACCAATACCAACCGCTGAGCCTAGATGAAATTGCCAGCTACGATGATTCAATGCAGAGCTACTACGCAAGCCGTTCAAGCAACCAAAAGCAGAGCAGTTGGTCACAGCAGATCACGCAAAAGCTGTCTGGCGAATCTCGCCCGCATATCCTGCCTTACTTGAACAGCAAGCAGCTGACCAAGCGTTAAGCCGTTAAGCCGTTAAGCCGTTAAGCCGTTAAGCCGTTAAGAGCTTGCAACAAACCACAGCAAACAGCAGTACAAACAAAAATGTCAGCGTAATATACGCTGACATTTTTATTTATCCGGAGGCGGCTAGCTTACAGATATTTCTCAATCGGTAACAATTGTAGGAAGCCAGACTGCATTCGTTCCCACTTACCCGTTTCTGGTTCGCTGTCCCAGCTTTTCTCGCCTGAATACCAATACACATCACCGTCTTCAAGCTCTAATCGCCAGCTGTTTTCTTCACTCATTGCTTGCTCAGTGGTTTCTGCTAGTTTTTCGGCAATGACTTTATTTTCGATGATCAAAACCGATTCCGTGTTGAGATAGGTAGAGCGCAAGTTGAAGTTAAATGAGCCAATGCTCGCGATGCTGCGGTCAAATACGACTGATTTAGCGTGCAAGCCATAGGCCGTTTCAGGCGCACATTTAGACACGTCTTGAGTCGAAGCTTCACACAGCTTAGATTCTGGTTTTAGCTCAAACAGGTCAATACCATGCTCCAGCATGTCGTAACGTCTGCCCGCATAAGCGGAGTGATTCGTCACCAGATCATTAGACGCCATAGAGTTCGTTAGCGCTTTTATCTCAACGCCCTTGTTGTTCAATACCTGCCACTCTTCAAGCTGACCATCATCGAATACAAGGTAAGCGGATTCCAATAAGATCTCTTGTTTCGATTCGCTCGCTAACTTCCCTAGAAGAATCGCGGTCGCTTTCGGTTCATCGGTATTGTCTGAATCATCAGGAACGGGCTGATCGTAAACAAAGCGCGCATTCACCCAAGTCATCTCGCCAATTACCTCTTTCAGTAAGCTATCCGCAGCCTTCCGATCTAATGGTAATTCAGGATAATTTTGATAATGCGGAACGACAATATTATCTATCTTTGAGAGATCAGGTTGTTCGTCATCACCCAACATATCGACGGGGTAAGACCAACGGCTGTTCCAGTATTCAACAAAACTGATTTGGATGGTGTTAACTACCGAGCCCATGACTAATACATCGCGGTCTCGGAAATTGATTTCATCAGAAAGGTCGAAGTATTCATCACCGATATTACGGCCACCCACCACAGACAAGGTGCCATCGACGGTAAACGACTTATTGTGCATACGGCGATTTAAGCGAGAAAAGTCACCGACAAAGCTCAACCATTTACTGAAGCCACGACGTGTTGGCGTTGGGTTGAAGATACGAATCTCGACATTAGGGTGCGCATCCAGTGCCGACAACAAACCTTCACGCTCATTGAGATTGATATCATCCAGCATTACGCGAACCTTCACACCGCGCTCAGCCGCGGCTAATAAACGGCTGGCTAAGTAACTGCCCGATTCGTCAGAGTTCCAGATGTAGTATTGAATGTCGATGGTGTGCTCGGCACTTTCGACCAGTGCTAATCGCTGTGCCAAGGCATCCCAACCAGACTCTTGCAGACGAACCGCAGTGGTGCCTTGCTCTATAGCTTCAGGCTGAAATTCATTGGTTAGAACCGATAAAGAACTAGGTGCAGGAGAGGTTGGCGGTTCTGTTGGATGATCGATGCCTTCAGGAAGTGAAGAACACCCACCTAAAACGGCGATTAAGATTAACGTTAAACTGATGCGTTGGAGCACAGGCATGTATCTGACTTCCTTTTCACGATGACGTCTTTAGAAACTTTCCGTACAGCTTTTCAATGAACAAGCTATTCCGATCTATTCATTGATTATTACTGCTAAATCCTGAAATTTATAGGTAATTATCCAGTATAAATTTAAAGGTCGTTAAATTGGCCTACAGATCACTTAAGTTGATTGAGCGCCAAACAGTATAAACTCAGCGGCTTTTCGACCATTTCAATAGTGAGCTCTGTTCGGTCTGGGTTACAGTTCAACGCCAAAGCGTAGCCGTGTAAATAATCCACCAGCAAGTCCAACGCATTTTTGGTTTGCTCTTTGGTTAACGCTAACGGGCTCAACACCGCTGTAAAACGTTCACTAAATACCTCCATCGGCCCGAGGGATTTCATGGTCAATAAGGTCTCTAACAAGCCTCGATATTCGTTGAGCATCGACAAGTAACTCACACTGAGCCGATAAAGGTTATCTCGCCAGTCTTGGGTCAGCTCTGGCTGTGCCACTTCTTCAATCAAAGAAACCGTGATTGCCTCAAGCAGATCGTTTTTGTTTTTGAAGTAATGGTATATGGCCATCGCATCGACCCCGAGTTCTGTCGCTAATCCTCGAATGCTTGGCACTTTGCCACTCTCTCGCATCATGCTTTTAGCAATGGTGAGAATTCTCTCCGCGCTGAGTTGGCTTGATCCACTCTTTGGTCGACCTCGCTTCTGATCCTTGACAGTCATACCGTCACCTCTTAAACTTTATTTCCACACTGTAGAATATTTTAATTTATTACCGTGTAGATGCCAAGTTTCTCATCGATATCGGAGTTAAAAATGTCAAATATTGTATTCATCGCAACCAGTCTTGACGGTTACATTGCAGACAAACAAGGCGGCTTAGATTGGCTGCAAGCGATTCCAAATCCAGACGGTGAAGACATGGGCTACAACGCCCATACTGATCATATCGATGCACTGGTCATGGGACGTAATACAATGGACATGGTGTTGAGCTTTGGCATTGATTGGCCTTACAGCAAGCCAGTCTATGTACTGAGCAACACTTTAAATGAAGTACCTCAAGAGCTTGAAGGTAAAGTATTTTTGATGAAGGGCGAGCTTAAACAGATTGTCGCGGATTTGAATAACAAAGGCTTAAAGAACTTGTATATTGATGGCGGCATCACCATTCAAAACTTCCTGAAAGAAGACCTGATTGACGAGCTGATCATCTCGACCATTCCTGTCGTGCTTGGTGGTGGGTCCCCGTTATTTGGTGACTTAGTATCTCCCGTCGACTTTACGTTGAAAGGCGTCACGACGTACCTTGATGAGATCGTGCAAACGCATTACTTACGTAAGCGTTAAAGCTGTTGTTGCTCTAAGGGCATGAAAGGATCAACACCGAAAACATTGTTCACGCGACGTAAGCTTTACCGTCTCTACACAAGCCTCCCCTAAAGTAGTACCCTTTATCGTCTCTCATTCTTGATGGTAGCTGGATATTATGAAGCTTTTGGTCGATCGCACTGGTGAACAGTTTTTAGAAATTCTGCAAGAATCGGGAGACACGCTGATGGTTCAATTCATTACCAATGAAGGCAATCGAAAGGGTAAGCCGTTCCAAGATAACTTGAGTGGATTGTTCCTCACAGGGTGGAAGCCGCGCACCACTTCAACCGCCATCGGATTAGAACGCTTTAAGCAAGGCAAACTTGAAGATCCCAAGGTGAGTTTCGCATTGCACCAACTCTATCCACTCGGTCGAGACGTAAAATTACCTTCCGGTGATATCGCAACTATCGCGAGTTACGCCAATACCCATGCCGATGGCTACTATATGTTTGTGCGCCTCAACGATGAATTAACCCGACTCAAGATTACGCCCGATTGGGAACTGCAACCTTCCGTTCAAAGGTTAGCCTTGCCTTATTACCCTGTGCCAAGAAGCCAGCAAGAACTCGACAATATTGACGATTTTGATGCGTGGGCGGGCGGTTTTTAAACACTGAAAGTCAGTAAACGCTATTGAGATCACATCCACTGATCGAATCTCAATACAACAATATGTGCTCTCTAAACATTGATACGAATACCCGTTCTCAAACGATGCAAATAACGGTTTGGCTGTGTGCTGCTAAAGAGTGTTTCATTCTTTCCTACAAGCTCAAACGGGGCTGAATAAAGTCAATAAACGCCGAGATACGTTTAGAGACAGAGGACGACTTGTAATAAACCGCATTCACTCGCTCTCGGTCTGTGTTGGCAAGTTTGTCTTGTTCCAGAATAGGGATTAAACGCCCTGCTGCCATATCTTCCTGCACCATAACCCCCGATAAACAAGCAATACCATTTCCTGCTAAGACTAGTTGACGCACGGTTTCACCATTACTGGCTGTCACAGTAGGCGCGACATCACTTTGGTTTGGTAAAGGCCAATGGTTAAGCACTTTGTTACCCGCAAATCCCACAATTTGATGCGAGCGCAAATCTTCAGGTTTGGTGGGTAGCCCACGCTTAGCGAGATAATCAGGTGACGCCACAATATGGAGTAAGCTTTTGCCTAACGGGCGAGCGTGCAGTGTTGAATCGGACAACTTACCGATTCGAATCGCAACATCGGTTCTCTTTTCTAGAAGGTCAACGAAGCCTTCGTTGGAAGTGAGTTCCAATTCAATGTCTGGGTAAGCCTCTTTGAATGACTGCACCAACGGCACTAACTGGTGAAATACGAATGGACTGGCGGCATCGACTCTTAAACGACCTTTTGGCAACTCACCGCGCGACACGATTTCTTCTTCCGCGCTCTGGATCATCTGTAATCCCACCCTGACTGAATCGACAAACTGCCGCCCTTCCTCCGTCAATTCCACGCGTCTCGTTGTTCGGTTGAATATTGAGACACCGAGTTGCGACTCAACCTTACTCACCGAACGAGATACCTTGGCGACCTGCACATCCAACGCCTCTGCCGCCGCAGAAAAACCACCAGCATCGACAACGGTGAGTACCATTTCTAAATCATCTGAACGGGTTAACATGAGGCTCCTTCGCTATCTTCATTTTGTTTAATGTCATCTCGCTTGTGCTCATCACAGCTCAAATCATCTATGTCTTTTCGATCTCATCAGCTTAATCCAATGATCGGTTAACTCTTCAATTATTGCATATTTAACAAAGGTTATTTGTTAATCGCACCATTTATCACAAATATATATTGCTAGATAATCCTCGCCATCAAACGAAGCGCTCCTATTGCAGTCACAAGCTGCCCCATTTTATCGCGCTCGGTATTTAACAAAGAACAGTAAGAGAGATGATTATGCCATTAGCATTACTTGCATTGACGCTCAGCGCCTTTGCCATCGGAACCACAGAATTTGTCATCGTAGGCTTGATTCCTACCATGGCGAGCGACTTGAATGTATCTCTGCCATCGGCAGGCCTATTAGTCAGTTTATACGCGCTTGGCGTTGCTATTGGCGCACCAGTATTAACGGCATTAACCGGAAAGTGGAATCGTAAAGCGGTATTGCTAACCGTTATGGCATTGTTTGTCATTGGTAACTTATTGGCGTGGCAAGCTCCAGGCTATAACACGCTGATCGCCGCACGAATTTTGACCGGCCTCGCCCATGGTGTGTTCTTCTCGATTGGATCGACATCGCGACAGGTTTGGTTTCAAAAGATAAAGCAGCCAGTGCCATCGCGATCATGTTTACGGGTTTAACGGTTGCATTGGTGACCGGCGTACCACTGGGCACTTACATCGGTCAAACCTTTGGCTGGCAAGCGACCTTCTTGATCGTTGCTCTGCTTGGTCTTATTGCTCTTATCGGTAGCGCTATCTTGGTTCCAAGCAACCTTAAGCAACCACCTGCGGCGAAGATTTCGGCACAACTAAAGGTTCTGACTCAACCACGCTTGCTGTTGGTTTACGCTATCACAGCACTAGGTTATGGCGGCACATTCACAGCGTTTACGTTCCTTGCTCCGATACTGGAAAACGTATCAGGGTTTGATTCGAGCTCTATCAGTTTAATCATGTTGGTTTATGGTGTGTCAGTGGCGGTAGGTAACATCTGGGGCGGTAAAATGGCCGACAAGATGGGCCCAATTAAAGCGCTGACCGTTATCTTCTCTGGTTTAGCCGCAGTATTGGTGGTATTCAACTTTACCGCTGTAAACCCTTATGCAGCCGTTGCGACTATTTTGGTTTGGGGTGCATTTGCATTCGGTAACGTTCCGGGGCTACAAGTGTATGTTGTGAAACTGGCTGAGAAATACACACCAGACGCAGTCGATGTCGCTTCTGGGTTGAACATTGCAGCCTTCAACGTCGGTATTGCATTGGGCTCGTGGGGTGGTGGTTTGATTGTCGCGAAATCTGGATTAATGAACACCCCTTGGGTAGGTGCTGTGATTGTTTTGATCGCTCTTATTCTGACTCGATTCAGTGGTGCGTTAGATAAGAAGCAAGCACAACAAGCTGTTCCATCTAGCATCTAGCATCTAGCAAGGATAGAAAAAACAAAGCCCGAACCTAGGTTCGGGCTTCGTCATTTACATCTGATTATTGTCCGTTATCGATCGCTTTCAGCACTTTACATGGGTTACCGACTGCAACCACATTGGCTGGGATGTCTTTAGTTACCACACTGCCTGCGCCAATAACGCTGTTTTCGCCAATGGTTACACCCGGGCAGATGATTACACCACCGCCAAGCCAAACATTGTCGCCGACGTTAATCGGTGTGCCAAATTCAACACCCTCTTCAACTCGGCCTTTCACATCGAGTGGGTGACCTGCGGTCAGGATTTGAACGTTCGGACCAAGCAGCACATTGTCGCCAATGGTCACTTCAGCCACATCCAAAATCACGCAGTTAAAGTTAGCGTAGAAGTTCTTGCCCAGCTTGATGTTCGAGCCGTAGTCACAACGAAATGGAGGTTCTAAGTGTGCATTTTCACAGCCCGGAATGAGCTCTTGCGTTGCCGCTTCCCATTCGGGTGTGTCTGGAATACTGTTATTGAGTTTTTGAAGCACCTTACGACATTCGATACGAGCTGAATAAAGCTCTTTATCCCAAGCCTGATAAGGTTCGCCTGCTAGCATTTTTTGTTTTTCTGTTTTCACGTTACTTACCTGTTCTCACATCACTTAGCTAGTTTCACATTACTTACCGTTTTCACAGTACTTAGCTAGTTTCACATTACTTACCGTTTTCACAGTACTTAACTAATGCTGGTCAATTCATCGACCAAAAACGCAATATCGCACATCTAAATAACAGTGAATAAGGAGTGTTTGCGCTTGGTTGAAGAGATGCGCAGCTCGTCACTTTTTGTAGGTGAAATATGAAATTCGAACGGTGCTAATTTAGCTTCGCTATCGAATCACGTAACACCAAACTGCCAGTGGTATTGATGGTGGTCGCTTGCTCTGTTTCACCGACAATTTGCAGGATCGCCTTTTGCGTCATTTGCTCTAATGGCACACTCACAGACGTTAAGCTTGGCGTTAAAAACGCCCCCACTTTGCTGTTATCAAAACCAACGATAGAAACATCTTGAGGCAATGAGTACCCAAGTTCGGTTAACGCCTTAATCGCACCAATCGCCATGTCATCGTTTTCCGACAAGATAGCGGTGAATGTTGCTTTGCTTTTTACCAGAGCCTGAGCCGCATGATAACCGCTCTCCATCGTCCAATCACCTTGAACAACCTTGGACTCATCCAATGCAATACCCTGTTTAGTTAGCACATCTTGATAGGCTTGGTAACGCAACTCATCGGTCGAAGAACCGGCTTTACCACGAATCACTGCAATGTCTGTATGGCCTTGCTCGATGATGTGCTCAACCATCAAACAAGCGCTCTGATAATGGTCGGTGGTAATGGCATGATTAGGCTTCGACGGCATTTCTCGGTTGAGTACCAGAATCGGTGTGTCAGTACTTTCGATGATCTTTGCAATCTCGCTTTCGGTTAAGCATTGCGGATAGATGATGATGCCCGC
Source organism: Vibrio sp. 10N.247.310.24 (assembly GCF_041467175.1). Classification (NCBI taxonomy): domain Bacteria; kingdom Pseudomonadati; phylum Pseudomonadota; class Gammaproteobacteria; order Vibrionales; family Vibrionaceae; genus Vibrio; species Vibrio sp. 10N.247.310.24. Next base: position 21,371 of record NZ_JBFSUD010000014.1, on the reverse strand, counting down.
GCACTTCATATCCAGCAGGAAGTTGATCGCCTTTCTTTCGTCTTCAGCGCTGTGTTTGCCATCGGTGATCACCAATTGGTGATTCGACTTTTCGCTATAAGAAGCCGCGTGATACATCAAGGAAGAGAAGTAAGGGCCATTGAACAACTCATTGGTGATTACAAAGCCGATGAAATTGGTCTTCTTGGTCGCCAATTGCTGAGCCAACAAGTTCGGTCGATAACCTGTTTCTTGAATCGCATCGAATACCTTTTTCACCACATCTGGGCGCACGATGTTCTTGCCATTTAAGACACGAGAAACGGTCGATTTAGATACGCCTGCGCGGTTCGCGACATCAAGCATGGTTACCATTCGCTTCTTTTCCTTTATAAAAAATTAGCCGACATAGGCCGACTAATTCATTGCAAAATGACAGCTCACAGTTCACATAACTGCGCTGGGAAATGCATTCTAAATAGTGGTACCGTTAGATGCAATCACGCCTTTATACCACTCGAACGACTTCTTGCGTTTGCGTTCTAGTGAGCCAGATTGATCGTTGTGCTTATCTACGTAAATGAATCCGTAGCGTTTTTTCATCTCGCCCGTGGTGAATGAAACTAAGTCGATACAGCCCCAAGGGGTGTAGCCCATCAAGTCAACGCCATCAATCGCTACGGCTTTTTTCATCTCTTTGATGTGGTCACCAAGGTAAGCAATGCGGTAGTCATCATTAATGCTGCCATCTTCTTCAATGGTATCAACAGCGCCAAAACCGTTCTCAACAATAAACAATGGCACTTCATAACGTTCATACAAAGACGCTAAACAGAAACGCAAGCCTGTTGGATCAATTGGCCAGCCCCAATCGCTCGACTGGATGAACGGGTTATCGACCGAGTTCTCATGACCACCGTCCATCGCTTCTTCTGTCGATTGGTGAGAAGACGAATCCAATGTATTCGACATGTAGTAGCTAAAGCCTAAGTAATCGGCCTTACCTTCTTTTAGGATCTGCTCATCTTCTGGCTGCATCTCAATGTTGAAGCCTTTGATTGCCCAGTCACGCTTAGCGTAATTTGGGTAATGACCACGCACCATTACATCCGAGAAGAAATAACGGTCACGCATCGCTTGTTGTGCCACCATGATGTCTTCTGGCTTTGAAGAACGAGGATAGAAAGGCACCATCGCACACATTGCACCGATTTGAAGATCTGGATTGATCTCGTGACCTTTCTTAACCACCAAAGCACTGGCAACAAACTGATGGTGAACCGCTTGATACATGGCTTCTTGCGGCTTTTCACATTGTGGAAACTTCACGCCAGAACATAACCAACCAAAGATATCTGCTGAAGTATTCATCTGGTTATTTATCTCATTGAACGTCATCCAGTACTTAACCTTGTGCTGGTAGCGTTCCATCACTGTGGTTGAATACTTAACAAAGAAATCGATCACTTTACGGTTCATCCAACCCCCGTATTCTTTGGCTAGATGGTAAGGCATTTCAAAGTGGCTCAGTGTTACCACAGGTTGAATGTCGTATTTCAGCAGCTCATCAAACAGATCATCGTAAAATGCTAAACCCGCTTCACACGGCTCAGCTTCATCGCCATTTGGGAAAATACGCGTCCAAGCGATACTGGTACGGAAACACTTAAAGCCCATCTCAGCAAATAACTTAATGTCTTCTTTATAACGATGGTAGAAATCCACTGCGACTTGGTTGGGGTAGTTTTCGCCATCAATCACACCATCGGTAATTCGACGTTGTACACCATGAGCGCCCGCTGTTAAAACATCAACAACACTGACACCTTTACCATTCGCATCCCAGCCGCCTTCTAGCTGATGCGCCGCAACCGCACCACCCCACAAAAAATCGTTCGGAAATTCGTTGTTCATACCATTACTCGCTACAAGTTATTCGCAAAAAAGATCAGGATTAGAGAGCTCATTGCAGCCCTGAAACCGATTTCAATAAATGCAAAGATACAGATTGAAACCGGTTTCAGCAATAACTAAACGATCTTTTTCTGATCGAACTACAGACTAATCAAAAGTCAGCGTTACGATCAGTGCTCTTCAAAATATTGATCATGTGTGTGTTTGCTAGATTGGTCTTGAGTTCCGGGATAGAACTGAACCAAAGTCTGATCGGCTAGTGTGAGGTGAATCCAACCCTCTTTGACTTTCAGCCAATTGGTGCCGTTGGTCTCGTAGACGGCAGGAAAACTGCCCCAGCCTGACTCTGATACCTGCAACTCTTGAAAACGGTCAATTGGAATGAGTTTATTGCTGTTTAAATCAGCACCGGAGTAAACCAACAGAGGCTTGATAGCATCGTTTGGCTTAAACGTATAACAGCTCACAGAGGCTGAAGTGCGATCAAACCACTGGTAAGGTTGTGCGCCTGTTAGATCATAGACCGTACAGTCGTTAAATTGAATGGCCCACTCTTGGTGAGCTTTAAAACCGAGGTAGCCTATTGGCTGTGATGGTTCAGCCTTCGAGTCAGTTTCTGGTTCATACACCGGTTCTGAGGTAGCACATCCCATAAGCCCAAGACTAAAAAGGAAAGTCACAGCAAGCTTCATCATTGTCATACCTCAGTTCCGTTAGTAGATGAGTAACTCAATTAAGTCTCTACATTAAACGGTAAGTTCCAAGCGATTACCATCAGGATCGAGCACACAGCTCTCATAATAGCCATCACCTGTTCTTCTTGGGCCATCTAAGCGCTCATAGCCGTCTTCAACCAAGCGTTGAGTCAGTTGATCGACCGCTTGTTCCGAACCTAGTGATATCGCCATATGAATGAAGCCTGTGAACTGGTCATAGATATCGTCTTTCGATTCAGGGACAGAGTACATTTCCATGATCTCTAAGCGACTACCGCTTTCAAAAGACAAGAAATATGAAGAGAAGCCTTTGCTTGGATTGTGATATTTCTGGTTGGACGTTGCACCAAAGTAATCCTCATAAAAACGTTTAAGCACTTCGAGTTGTTTGGTCCAAATTGCGATGTGTTCGATCTTCATTTTTATCACCTAATGTTTACATATGACACTAGATTACTCGTCAGACAAGGAAGGATAAACAGAACATAATTCATCAAAAGTGTTCCTATTTAATAGTCAGTTCCGTTATCAAAATGCCAACAATTAGCTGCACAGTATTAACACCTAAATTTGTGCAATACATAGCTTTGATCCATAGTCGGTGTTTTACACAATCTGAGATTCAAACTGTGAGCTTTTTAAAACTGATACTACTTGCGGCTATATGGGGAGGCTCGTTTCTTTTCATGAGAATGGCGGCTAATCCATTAGGGCCCGCAGTCTTGATTGAAGCGCGAGTTCTGTTTGCAGCACTTACTCTGCTTTTAGTTTCTTTTTATTTAAAAAAGAAGCTCTCTTTTCATGATCACGCTAAACACTTCTTCATTCTCGGGCTGTTTAACACCACACTTCCTTTTTTGCTTTTCGCTTATGCCGCGCAGACACTTAACGCCTCGACACTCGCCATCTTGAACTCTACCGCGCCAATATGGGCGGCAATCATTGGTGCGATATGGACTAAAACAGCACTCGAGGCGAAAGTTCTATTGGGACTTGGGATTGGGGTAACGGGAGTTGGCGTGTTAGTCGGTTGGGATGCGATGAACATTGGCCGTGAGGCTATGCTTCCTATCTTTGCAGCAGTGATGGCGGCCTTTAGCTACGGAATAGCGTCAAACTATACGAAACAAGCCCCTAAAGTTGAGGCATTCAACAATGCTCATGGCAGCATGTGGGCTGCGGTGTTGCTGGTTTTGCCATTTGTATTCTTTATTCCGATGAGAGAAACACCCGACGTTACGATCACTACGTCAGTTATCTTATTAGGCGCGGTATGTACTGGGTTAGCGTATCTACTTTACTTCAATCTCGTCTCTGAACTCGGCGCACCTTCAGCCCTGTCCGTGACCTTCATCATTCCGGTATTTGGTATTCTCTGGGGTAACTTGTTCTTAGATGAAGCAATTGGCATCAATACGATTGTTGGTTCAATTCTGGTTATCACAGGCACCATGTTAGTGACAGGTATGTCGCCAATGAAAATGTTCAAAACAGCGCGTCAGAAACGCGCACAATAAGTTGATTGAATCCCAAAAACCTAATTAAAACCCTCAAGTAACAGAGACAAAAACGGCCTCCAAATGGAAGCCGTTTTTCATTGAATCGTTAACAACTTTGAGAGCTCGTCATGTATTGTTGAATCTTGGTTCTTAACCATTGATGTGCCGTGTTTAAGTCTGTTCGTTTATGCCAAATCATATACTGTTTCATCGGCAAGACCTCAAAAGGTTGCTCGAGCACTTGCAGTTGGAATCGCTCCGCAAACTGATTAGCAAAACCTCTAGATGTGCTACCAACACAGTCGGAGCCAGAGACCAACACACACATCGTCATCAATGAATCACATTCGGAACTGACTTTTCGCTGCTGTATCGGATTTTTTGTAAAGTAATCCGCGGTGTAAAGGTGAGAGCGACGCATTCTGAAGGTGATGTGTTTCTCATGATAATACTGCGCTTCCGTTACCGATCCATCAATCCTTGGATGCCCTTTCTTGGCGATCAGCACGAGCTCATCTTCAATCACTTGCTGGTTCATATAGCCATTCACTTGTGGGTAGTGAATATCGATCGCTAAGTCGGCTTGCTGCATGCTCAAACTCTGCAGCAGATCTTCTTCATTACTTGGCACCATATTGAATTCAATTGAGATATTACCAAGCGTATCGTCCTTTTCCACAAGGGGCTGAAGCTTGGTTAAACCGATCTCGTTGACCAGAATTCGAAACACATGATGTTGCTGATTATCAAACTGCTTTAAGGTACTGACAGCGCTGGTTATCCCGTCCAGTGCGGGCTCTACACGTAACGCCAACTGCATCGCTGCATTGGTCGGTGTTATACCTCTACCCTCTCGAATAAAAAGGTCTGTACCCAATTGTGCTTGCAGCCGTTTCAAAGCGCCACTGACTCCAGGTTGAGTCATACCAAGCGATTCTGATGCAAGCGTGATCGACTTTAATCGATACACTTCTAAGAACACGCTCAGTAGATTTAAATCCAACTTTTCCATGTCGCTCACCGTTACTCTCCCTGTCAATGTGCTCTTAATCAATCATAGGTCAGGTTTTATCTTCGTTCCCTAACCATTGCACGACTCAATACATAGCTAATCGTGATGTGTTAACTAAAGCTTACTTTATTTTTTGCTATATGTCTTAGGCATATAATTTCCTCAACGAAACGAAATCCCGAATTGAAGAGGCACCTATGACTCCATCACGCACTTTCAAAAATGCATCACTGTTCCTAGCAATCTCTCTTGCGTTTCCTGCTATTGCAGCTAACCATGACCACGCACACTTTAGCGATATCGGCGATCAGGGTGGCAAAGATGCGACCGAGATGACGACGAAAGCAAACCAAAAATTCGCGAAAACGCTGAACTTCGAAGACACTCGCGCGTTCGACAATAACAACAAAGGGTTGATTGCGAGCTTCGATCAAGAAACTGGCGATATTATTCGTAACAGCTTCAACTTCATCGACCCTAGCGTGAACAATGCCGATCAAGCGCCTGATTCAGTAAACCCTTCTCTTTGGCGTCAAGCCGTGCTGAACCAAGCTGCTGAAGGTTTATACGAAGTTGTCCCAGGCAAAGTGTATCAAGTTCGTGGTGCTGATCTGGCGTCGATATCTTTCATCCGCAGTGACAATGGTTGGATTGCTTACGACGTTCTTCTCACAAAAGAATCCGCGGCTAAGTCATTAAAGTTCTTCAAGAACAACGTGCCTGATGGTGGCGACTTACCTGTCGTAGCGATGATTTACTCACACTCACATGCCGATCACTTTGGCGGTGCACGAGCAATCAAAGAAGCTTACCCAGACGTAAAAGTGTACGGTTCTAAAAACATCACTAAAGAAATCGTCGACGAAAACGTACTGGCAGGTAATGCGATGTCTCGACGTACCGCTTATCAATATGGCGCAACACTGAATCGTCATGAGCACGGTATTGTGGATGCGGCACTCGCGAAAGGCTTGTCGACTGGCACCATTACTTACGTATTGCCGGATTACGAACTTAACCATAGCGAAGAAATTGAAACGCTAGTTATCGACGGCCTAGAGATGCAATTCATGGATGCATCAGGCACTGAAGCGGCATCAGAAATGGTGACCTACATTCCGAGCATGAAGGCACTTTGGACTGGTGAGCTAACGTATCAAGGCATGCTCAACCTCTACACATTGCGTGGTGCAAAAGTACGTGATGGCTTGAAGTGGTCTAAGAAGATCAACGAGATGTTGGTCACTTGGGGTGAAGATACCGAGGTATTGTTTGCCTCTCACTCATCGCCAATTTGGGGCGAACAAGAGATCTCTGACTACCTAAAAATGCAGCGTGACGCTTACGGTTTTACTCATAACCAAACACTTCGCCTAGCGAGCAATGGTGTCGTTTTGCAAGACATTGGCGACGAGATCTACAAAGTCATGCCAGACAGCATTCAACAGTCTTGGCACACCAATGGTTACCACGGTACTTACTCTCACAATGCCCGTGCGGTGTACAACATGTACCTTGGCTACTTCGACATGAACCCAGCCAATCTGAACCCGCTACAAATTCACCCAGAGTCGGTTAAGTTTGTTGAATACATGGGTGGCAGTGACGCGGTGATTGAAAAAGCGCAACAAGATTTCCAAGAAGGTGAATATCGCTTCGTTGCAACGGCACTTAACAAGGTTGTCCAAGCGGAACCTGAGAACAAAAAAGCGCGTGGTTTACTGGCCGATACTTATGAACAGCTAGGCTACCAATCAGAAGGCGCAGGGTGGAGAAACATCTATCTAACAGGTGCTCAAGAACTGCGTATCGGCACACAACCGGGCGCACCAAAAACGGCTTCTCCGGATGTATTGGCGAACATGACCATCGAAAACTTGCTGGATTACTTAGCGGTAAAAGTGGACTCATTGAAGGCGCAAGACACGCCGTTTACCATGAATATCCAATTACCTGATGTGAAAGAGTTCTACTACGTAGAGATGTCGAATGGCAACCTGAACAACATTCAAGTAACTGACCTGCAAGATGCCGATACCACACTGATCATCAACAAATCAGATGTATCAGACATCGTACTGAAGAAAACGACACTCAACCAATTATTGGAAGATGGCCAAGCGGGCGTGAAAGGAGACAAAACATCGTTGAACAAACTGCTGTCTTCATTGACTGAAGCGGATACCTCTTTTGAGATTGTTCCTCGTCCAAACAAAGGCGAAGAAGTCGACGCTGAGTTGTACCAAGATTCACACGAGCACGCTCACTAAGCAGCTCTTAGGTAAAATAATTACAACGTCAAACTGGCCTAAATAGGCTGAAACAAGGCTAATACGACCAAGCCTCAACCATTAAACTGGTTGAGGCTTTTTTGATTTGAGCTTTACTCGATATCAAGAAAATAAAATGAAAAGCCACACCCTTGTTTCACGGTTTCTCAATCGTAATACACATCCGTACTTTCTATATCTCAGCATGTGAAGTAGTAGAAACTTTGTGCAATCAAACTTTGTTATAAAAGTTGTCCGGACTCTTTATTCAAGGAAGGAAGATGCGAAAAAAGATCATGATTACAGGTGCGACAGATGGTATCGGTTTAGAGACCGCGAAAATGTTAGCCCAACAAGGGCATCACATCCTTATCCATGGACGTAACCCAACAAAACTCAGCAAAGTAGAAGCCGGCCTTTCTCGATTATCCAAGGATGCGATTATCGAAAATTATGTTGCTGATCTCTCTTCTCTTTCTGAAGTTAAAGCCCTCGCCAACCAAATAAAGTCGAAGCATGAACAGCTCGATGTACTCACTAACAATGCTGGTGTCTACAAGGTTTCGGAAGTCACCACCTCAGACAACCTTGATGTACGTTTTGTTGTGAACACCATTGCCCCTTATTTACTGACTCAAAAGCTGCTACCACTTTTTGATGCCAACGGTCGCATCGTCAATCTATCTTCAGCCGCTCAGTCATCGGTCGATCTCGAGGCACTTGTCAGCCCAAATCCTGACGCTTTAGATGGCCCCATCTACGCACAAAGTAAGTTGGCGTTAACGATGTGGTCAATCCATCTTGCGCACCAATTAAGAGATCAAGGGCCTCTAATCATTCCCGTTAATCCGGCCTCATTTCTTGGCAGTAAATTGGTTAAAGATGCGTATGGTTTGGAAGGTAATGACTTAGGGATTGGCGCTGATATCTTATGCCGAGCGGCACTATCGGAAGAGTTTTCTAACGCTTCTGGGAAGTATTTTGATAATGACTCAGGGCTATTTAAAGACCCTCATGCTGATGCATTAAATACGGAGAAAAATCAGAAGCTGGTGACGACTCTTGACCAGTTACTTGCAAAAAAGCTCTAGCTAATGCCACGCTCACTACTCAGATACAATGAGTGCTCCGTATTTAGGAGCACTCCACAACCCAAAGTTGTCTGATGTGGTTACGACAGAACTCCAGCAATTGTTTAGATAGAATTGAAATGGTTCATCCACCCGACAAGTTAACTGGTGTTAGCGAAAGGAAGACATTACGCATACTTGATGAAAGCTTGGCTTAACTCCTGAAAGAGTGAGTCGACATTGGGAAGGGTTGTCAGATGTGCGGACAACGGAGTATGAACCTGCGCATCGACCACGGTTGGGTTATCGCAAATTTGATTATAAGAATTCACAGGCGCAACGATGTTCTCTAAGTCGACATCTAACAAGATACAGGCTTGCGAAAGTACGATTTGGCCGCCCCCTTGTTTAAGCAAAACACGCTGCGCAGTGCCCACTATTTTTTGTTTATTGATATTGAGATTGTAGTCGCCATCACAATAAGAACCGGGGGTGGCGTGTACATCCACATCGATGCCCAGTTCTTTGAAAAACAGGGTTAAGACATTGCACAGATGTAGATAGGCTTTTTGGATGTTGTAAGCTTCATCACGAGGCCAATGGTAAATGTGCGATAGGTTAATGATCCCCGGCAGTTGAGGAACGGGAGCACCACCCGTTTTACGTGAGGTGAGTTGCCAGCCTTGTGCCACAAGTTGCTTTCTAGACTCTAACGTCACTGGCCACTTTTTACCTGCCGGTAACACAAGTGTTGGCGTTTTTGCTTGCCACAGCATTAAGGCTTGTCCAATCTCACCCGCCTGAATTTGCTGCAATAATTCAGCTTCTTTTTCAAACGCACGATCAACATCAATGTGCGGGTAACGTACGAGTTTATTCGTTAACTTCAATGCACTTTTCCTCTACAGATTGTGGTGACCTACCATTTAACGTTCTGCAATGGTTGATGACATATGGGACTATGTGAGATGAAAACAGCACCAAAAGTTAGTTATTGCTACAACAGTCGTTTGTTATTGTTATGTCTACTCGATCCCTGTTTGCACATAAACCATGCGCCAAACATCAGGCTGAACTTCCACATTTGATAGCTTACAAGCAACATCAATGTAGTCTTTATAGCTGTGGTGTTCATTAATTTCAAAGTTGCGCTGTTCTTCAGACAATTTAATTAAATAAAAGATGGTTTCAGCGGCATCAATTAGTAATTGAGCTGTTAGGAAAGAGATTCGATTGCCTATTTCTCGTTTTTCACCAAGATCAATTAGGTTTTCTGTCTCAAATAACTTTTTAACTAATACCCCTCGCTGCGAGTCAATTTCTACTGCATGAGCCAAAAGAAACTTTAGCCTGATTATAAATTTCCTTTGCTCTCTCGTAACTCTACGCTTGCTCGAAGCTAATTCGATAACGATGTTTTCAACCAGAGACAAGTCAATGGCCGGAATAACCGAATAAACATCCTGAATTGGTTTTTGATGTTCGAGTAACAGTTTAGGGAACCAACGCTCCATTTCTACACGTAGAAACTCGAACTCATCATTCATCGCCTGTTCTAGAGATTCTACTCTTTGGCCGTACAATCTCGAAGTTAGAACATGACCTGCTACAACGCCGAACACTGCACATACAATGCCTATCAACCAGTTCTCTACACTCATAAATTCCTCTAGAAAACATAACGAATGACATGGATTCCCCCTACTGAGGATCTGCCACACTTATGCAGTACTTAAATGCATCGGAGGCACCATGTCTGATTATTCTTATTTCTGCGGTATCAACCTAGCTAAAAACCACTTCAGTCTTCATGCCGTAGACCAAAATGGTAAGATAATACTTCATAAGCCGGTAACTCGCTCTAAACTGCTGACTACAATAGCAAATATGCCACTCATGCGTATAGATATTGATGCGTGTGGTGGTACACATTATTGGGAAAGGGTAATCTAAATTATGCCGTGGCTATCTCCAAAACAGTCCGACACCTTTTCTCGATAACTCAGGGGCTTGATGGCTTCTGTCTGACAAGGTTGTCTGATATGGTGTCGGCAGAACTTCAGCAATTGTTTAGATAGTATTGAATATGAAAACACTAACCATACTTGATGGCGGCATGGGCCGAGAACTCAAAGAAATTGGCGCGCCATTTTCTCAACCGCTTTGGAGTGCTCAAGCGCTGATTGAAGCACCCGACTTTGTTAGCCAAGCGCATCAAAACTTTGTCGATGCAGGTGCTGAAATCCTGATCACCAATAGCTACGCGTGTGTGCCTTTTCACTTGGGTGAAGAGCTCTTTGAACAACGAGGCTTTGAACTCGCTGCACTATCTGGCGAACTGGCTAAAGCAGTTGCTGACAATGCCCCTCACACAGTGAAAGTAGCAGGCGCGATTCCACCACCATTCGGCAGCTACCGACCAGACTTGTTTAAGGTAGAAGAGGCGGCGCCAATCATTCAAACGCTTTACGATGCTCAAGACCCAAACATCGACCTTTGGATAGCGGAAACCATTTGTAGCCTGCAAGAATTCGAATCCATTCATGCGGTTCTTAAGCAGTCAGATAAACCTTGTTACTACGCATTCAGTTTGGAAGACACCAAGGGCGATTCTGCCAATATTCGTTCAGGCGAAAGCGTAACATCCGCGATCAAACTTGCCTGCCAATCAAACGCGACAGGCATAATGTTTAACTGCTCAGTGCCTGAAGTGATGGATCAAGCCATTATCGATGCTAAGAAAGTGATTGGTGAGCTAGGTAGTGATTTAGAAATTGGTGTCTACGCCAATAACTTTGCACCTATCAGCAGCGAACATGAAGCTAATGATATGCTTCAAGAGATACGTGAACTGGATGGCCAAGGTTATTTAGTTTACGCAAAACGCTGGCACGCCCTGGGAGCGAATATTATCGGTGGTTGCTGCGGTATTGGACCAAAACACATTCAAGCCCTAGCCGATTGGAAACGCCACACACAGAGCTGATCCAGATCTTCAACTAGAATAAAATAAATAGAGAACAGGTTGAGAAATCTGTTCTCTATTTGTATGTGGCGTCTCTGAGTACACTGATACAAAACAACGATTTGGAGCAACTGATGAGCGACACGCAACGTAAAATTAAATGGGGTATCGCTGGGCTAGGCAATATCGCCAATCGATTCGCAACAGCTGTAATCGAGCACTGTCTGCATGGTGAATTGTATGCCGTTGCCGCAAGAGATCACTCACGCGCAGCGACGTTCGCCAATAAGTTTGGTTGCGACAAGGCTTATGGGTCTTATGAAGCCATGGCGAATGACCCTAGTGTTGAAGCGGTTTACATCGCTACGGTTCATCCTTATCACAAGCCTTTAGCTGAACTGTTTCTAAGCCATAAAAAACACGTATTGGTCGAGAAGCCCGCTTTCACCAATCTTGATGATTGGCTGGAGATGAAAGCTCTCGCAAATCAAAATGGTGTGATGTTGCTAGAAGCAATGAAAACCGTGGTGTTTCCCGCGTATCGTGAGCTTCAATCATTCTTGGTCTATAACAACATTCAGATAGATTCAATCGAAGCCAGCTTTGGTAACCATCATGACTATGAGCCGGGCTTATTTATCTTCAATCCGGATTTGTCAGGCGGAGCAACGCTTGATGTTGGGGTCTATGGGCTTTGGTTCTTTTACGATCTGTGCAGAACACTGGGGGTGACCCCTTCAGAACCTCAGGTAGAGATGTCGTGTCTGTATGAGGGCGCGAATGTCGATACCGATGCGTGCTTTACATTCTCTGGTGATATGAACGGTAAGATATCGGCATCAACCGTGCAAAATCTTCCCCGGTCAGCACATTTGAGTGGGCCAGATACCAAGATCACCATTCACGAAAAATGGTGGAATCCGGCCTTTATTGAGATTGAACATCAAGGGCAGAAGTCGACCATCAACAAACGAGTGACGGGCAATGGGTTCGAATTTGAAATCGACCATTTTTCAGATTTGGTGCTTCAAGGCAAAACTGAGTCGAATATCCTAAGCTCAGAGATAACCTCTCGAGTTCTCGATACGATGGAAAAAGCACTCATTGACTCTGGCTATCCACATTTAACTCAACCTCGTCGTTAGGAAAAGCAAATTGGGCAACCTTAAGCGCAAGCTTGAACTGTATGAAAAGATATTTCAGGCTTTTGGGCCTGGAGTATCGCATTGTCAGGTCAACCAACTGGCTACACTGCTGCATGTGAGTGAACGTCATGTTCAGACCTTAATAAAAGCGATGACAGCACAAGGTTGGATTGAGTGGCAAGCCAGCTCAGGCCGAAGCAAGAAAGCACAACTCACGTGTCTGGTTGAGCCCATTGAGGCGTGTTACCAATACACACAAACCCAAGCTGACGCAGGTAACATAGAACAGGTGTTTAGCACCTTGAGCTTCAATGGCCGCAATGCTGGCGCTGAGTTGCAAGCCTTTCTAAGCAATACCAATTCGTCGGCGCAGAATATCGCGTACACCCCCTTTCACCGAGAGCTCGAGGCTCTTCACCCTCAAAGAGTGCTTAGACGCACCGAACGTTTCTTAGTGATGCAAATTTGCCAACGCCTAACCTCTGTTAAGCACGGTAAACTCAGCGGCGATCTGGCTTATCATTGGCAGCCTAATGAAGATGCGACACAGTGGCACTTTCAAATACGCAATGGCGTTCGCTTTCATAACGGTCGAACACTCGAACCTCAAGACATAGCGCGCAACCTTAACTCACTCTGCCAAAGCAAAATATGGCGTCGCTGTTATCAGCATATTGATGAGGTCTCTGCCTCGGCAGGTAATGTGGTTGTCGTGAAATTGAATCAACCTGATTGGCACTTACCACGCCTACTTGCCAAAGCTGAAGCCTCCATTTTTGATCACTCATCACCGACTGATAGGCTGATTGGTTCTGGCGCGTTCTCGTTAGACATCTTCTCAAGCAATATGTTGAGATTGAGCCGCAATAGCGCGTATTCACACAGCACGCCGATTCTTAATCGAGTCGAGTTGTGGGTCTATCCAGAATGGGCACAGGGTAAAGCCTGCGCTCAAAATCAGGTGTGCGTGAAACTGCCCGAAAAGACGACCACCGTGCGTGGCGATGACCATTCTTCTCAACCGGATTCTTGCTCGACGTTTTTCAAGATTCAAAACCCAGCATTAACTAAGTCACTTCGTGAATTTACTGTTGAAGACACCTCTGAATGCCAAACCCTTTTCGAGCAGTTGTCAGTGTCTGGCGACAGAAAAACCAACGTGGAATATGGACATTACCTAACTAGCTACCTAACAACCAAAGACGTCGTGTTGTGTAGCATTATTGATGAGAACGACACCTTCACTTCGTGGTTAAGCTTCTTCAGTCGCTTCCCGTTTGAGGACTTAACGCTGCCTGCTGAGATGCTAGAGACAATCGAACAAGGCTTAGCCTCGATAAGAAACCAGCCCAACTTTGAGTTAGCGATGAATGCACTGTTGGAACTGAAGCATTGGTTGAATGACTCTGGAGTTGTGATTGAGCTAAAGCAAGAGGTGTTCAATTTGGAAATTTCTGAAAAGATACACAGCGCGCAAGTCAATGGTTTCGGTTGGTGCGATCTCGACCAATTATGGATCAACCATTTGTAATTTATGGCTAGACAAGTTTGCTAACCTTACCGACTTTTACATAATGGATCGAGTCTAGTGTCGCGTACCGTTACTTTATCTCTGAGCCACTTCCAACACTATCTTGCCGACGTGTTTTTTCTTCAAGAACTCGTCTTGTGCAGTATGGATGTCAGCCAATGGGAATGACTCCGCGACAATTGCGCCAATCTGCTGTTTCTCAATTCGGTTAACCAAGTTTTGGAATATTTGAGGCTCCAACACTGTACAACCGAAGAAGCTCAAATCTTTCAAATATAAAGTACGTACATCAAGCTCGACCATCGCACCACCAATCGCACCAGAGACGGCATAACGACCATGCGATTTTAGGACTTCAAGAAACTCTGGCCACTTGTCACCGGCAACCAAATCGATAACCACATGCACACTATTTACACCTAATGCTTCCACCAAATCAGCATCACGAGCAATCACTTCATCAGCACCCAATTCAAGTAACTGTTGGTTCTTGCTTGGGCTAGTAATTGCAATCACGTAAGCACCGCGTGCTTTCGCCAATTGAATCGCCGCTGAACCCACACCGCCCGATGCTCCGGAGATAAGCACACGATCACCTTCAGCCACATTTGCGCGAGTCAGCATGTTCTCTGCTGTTGAGTAAGAACATGGGAAAGACGCTAGCTCTACATCCGACATAGAACTGTTCACCGCATAAGCGTGTTTCGCTGCCACTTTTGTGTACTCAGCAAAACCACCATCGCACTCCGAACCGAAATACCATGGCTGTGGCAGATCTCTTCCGTAAACTTCAGTCAAACAAGGCTCAATCAGAACACGCTCGCCAATACGTTCAGCCGAAACTTCGTTACCAACGGCTACGATGAAACCGCACACATCGGCTCCTTGGATGCGAGGGAATTTCAACGCTTCGCCAGACCAACTGGCATCGTCTGAGTCATCACTTTTAGAATACCAACCGATTCGTGTGTTGATGTCGGTGTTGTTCACGCCTGCGGCCATCACCTTGATCAGCACTTCATTAGGTTCAATTTGAGGAACAGCGATATCTTCACGGTAACCAAGCATTTCTGCACCGCCGTGCCCTAACATCTCTACGCCTTTCATTGTTTTTGGCACTTCAAAATTCATACTGTTTCCTTGAGTAATTTTGTCACCATATTCTGTGCAGATGCCACTGCTTCTTCGCCCAATACTGGCCACGCGCTTGATACGCCTTCATGAAGTAAAAAGAGCTCTGAAGCGAGGTCTTCTCTTTGGCTTTGCTTAGCCATTAACGCCTGAACTTCTTTCTTATGCTCGATTACGGCTTGGTTAATCAGTTCGTTGTCAGGAAAAGCAGCCAGTGCGTTCATAGATAAACAACCGTGCGGCGCGTACTCTTCCATCCACTGTTGAAGCTTGTTGAAGATATGAGTAATCGCTTGGTAGCCCGAGCGAGGGGAATCTTCCAACAGCAGACTCAAGTAGCGCTGGTGACGATGTTCTAACGCCCCAACGATCATCGCTTCTTTTGAAGGGAAGTGTTTATACAAGGTTCTCAGGCTCACGTTGCACGCGGTTTTCAGTTGTGCAACGCTCGGTTCCGCAAAACCTTGCTGGCTAAACGCCACTTCAAGGCTTGCTGCAATCTGCTCTCTCAACATAATGCTCTCTTAATACTGAATACCAATCGTAGTAAGTAACAGTGATAGGTATAACAACAGGTAGAATGGTTGTTCCACCCACAGAGTAGAACGATCACTCTACCCATGTCAATGAGATCTTTTTGTCGTCCTATAAACGAAAAATCCCGCTACCAAGTAGGAGCGGGATTTCAGTTATCAAAACAACTTACTTAATGCTTAATAAGATTAGGGCTCAATCAACACCAACGAATCTAGAATGCCTTTGCCGCTGTGGATCCCGCCTTCGTTTTCGCTGGCTGGTTTACTGCGGATCAAGTAGCCCGCGTAGCCGTCCAGTTCGGTCACTGGCTTACCTTGGTAGTAAGCGGTGAATAGGCCGACTTCGCTGACTAAATCTGTCACTAGCGTTTGTTGAGTGTCACGCACTGCAATGGTTGGTACGTCACGTTCATGCGGGTACAAGCGCTGCATCAATGCCCATGCGTCGTACTCTTCTGGCTTAAGTTGACTCAATTGCTCGCTAATGTCGTCACCAAAGACACAATGGCCGCCGCCCTCGCCTTGGTTTTTCAACACCCACTCTTGCTTATCAGCTTGTGTGTTAAACCATTCAATCGATTCACTGGTGATTGGCTTCATATCTGCTAAAACACTCTTCACCAATTCCGCTTCTTCTAGCGTTAAACCCCAACGTGCGTATTCAGATGCTGGCATCATGGTCAGCCGCATTTGCATGGTTTTACTGGTCGCTAATTGTTGACTGATGGTCGCGTTCATTGCGACATGGTGTTGTTCCATAAACACGCGCGTTTGGTTTAGTGTATGACAACAAACCGATTCGTTGAGTTCTGGTGCCCAGTAATCTGAATACTGATAGCCCGCTCTTAGGTACACCACATCAACCGCGCCGACATCTTGCAATAACAAACGTTGCTTATCACCCGATGAAAGCTGACAGCTCAGTTGTTCAAAAGTGCGACGAACCGTACGTACACCCTGCTTTTGCAGTTCAATTTCGAGTAGGTGTTGGTCGTAAACATTGTCTTCATTCTTTTGTACTACCATCAAGAATGTTGGCTTATCTGAATCATTAAAGTCAGCTCGCACTTTTCTTGCTGAAGTCGCAATACCATAAGCCAACTGCGTTAAGCCTTGGTTTTCAGCAGGTGTCGCAGATTTATCTTCAAGCCAGCTCTGATAAGTCTCAGGCCATTGATTTTGCATGTAATCATGGAAATCTGTGGCCTTTTGCCCGAATGGAGCCATGCCTGCTGCAATACCATTGAACTCGATCACTTTCGCGCCGTGTTGGCGATCATCCATAAAATCGGTTCGCATCAATAGCAGTGACTGACGAGCCGGATTCAAGCGTTCATCCGCACTGCCATGCGCTTGTTGATGCAGTTCCATCAAACGGCCAAAAAACGGATCAGCTTTGGCCATATCACTCAGTGATGACTGCAAGAAATCATGATCTTCGGAAACATTGCTGATTAACTTGGTGATCAGCGGTGTTACCTTCAACAAGTGTTCATACACCTCACGCTCCATAGTCATAGGAGCAATGCTGAAAGGACAATGCCTAGCGGTATTATCTGACTGGCGAAATGCAACACCGTGCATGATCGCCCACTCACACACGTCTTCAATAATTTGTTGTGGTAACCGTGGAATTGTCATCTCTCATCTTCCAAATAAAAATAGCACCCAGAATAAGACGAAGCTTAATTCCAAAAGACGAAATAGAACTGGATTATTTATCAAACAACTACGTTTGTCCTATCTTTCAAAAGCTTGAATTAATTATACATTCCAACTATCGAGTCTGCTCGATGATCAGGTCGCGCAACCATTTGTGGCTCGGCTCTGAATCGAAGTATTTGTGCCATAACAGGAACAAGCCTCCCGGCACCAAATCAACCGGGACAGGCTTCATCACCAACTCTCCGCTATCAATGTAATCGCGTACCGAGTTGTATGGGTAACACATAAGTAAATCACTCTGCTTACACAGCTTAATGGCACTGGTGATGTCTGAAACATTAGCGGCTTTGTTGATTTCAAGCTGCTTTGAGTTAAGCACTTCCATCAATAACCAGTCACCCGCTCCACCCGTCACCAACTGTATGTGTCGATACTTCAAGAAGGTGCCGAGGTTCCACTCTTCTTGCAAGGCTGGGTGGTCATTTCGCATCAAACACACCGAGTAATCCAAGCACAGTTCCACGTAATCCAACTCGTCAGGGATACACTGGACATGGGTAGAAGCGCGCTCATCTAGCTCAAAGATGCCGATACCAAAATCCACCTCACGTTTCAGTAAGCGCTTGAAGCTGTCGCTGCTCCACGTTGAACTGTTGATGGTGATGTGCGGCGCATCGGCAAGTGCTGTCGGCATAAAATGCGGGTAAATCGCCGTGTACGCGGTTTCGACAAGGTCTATAGTAAAGGTACGCTCACTGTCTTTGGGGTCGAAAACTTCGGGAACAGTCAGCTTTTCGATTTGCAGTAGAATTTGGTGGATCTTAGGCGCTAACGCGAGTGCTTTGGGTGTTGGGAATAGACCCTTTGATTCACGCTCAAACAGCGGATCATCAAACAAAGCTCTGAGTTTAGTGAGCTGTTTACTTACCGCAGACTGGCTCAAAAAGAGTCGTTCTGCCGTTTTACTCACACTTCGTTCTTCAATCAGAACGTGCAAGCAAAGCAGCAAATTCATATCGCATTTAAGTAAGCTTTTAACATCTACCATGATATTCCCTAAATTCAGGTTAATGATGATTAATTGTCACTTTAAATCATATCATTGTCTTGGTAAATTTAGCGCATGTGAGTTAAAACACTCAAAGAATAATAGAATTAAGGAATACTCATGGATTTTCTAGCACTACCAAAGATTGATTTACACTGCCACCTAGACGGAAGTGTTCGCCCAGACACGATTATTGACCTAGCAAAACAGTACAATATCGAACTACCTGAAGATCGCAACGCGGTTGTTCAATCTCTAACGGTGCCAGAAGATTGCAAAAACCTAGATGAGTACCTGGCTTGTTTCAGCCTGCCACTGCAAGTAATGCAGACTGAAGAAGCGATTGAACGTATCTCTTTTGAGCTTTACGAAGACGCTGCACTAGAAAACGTTAAATACCTAGAAGTTCGCTTCGCACCAATCCTGCACGTAAATAAAGGTCTGTCTCTTGATACGATCATTGCAAGTGCAGTAAAAGGCATGAAGCGCGCTGAAGAGAAATACGACATCAGAGGCAACTACATCATGTCTGTGCTTCGTATGTTCCCTAAAGATTCGATCAAAGACGTAATCGACGCAGGCCAACCCTACCTAGGTAAAGGTGTTGTGGCGTTTGATATCGCAGGCGGCGAAAAGCCAGGCTTCTGTGCTGAATTCCCTGAATACACACAATACGCTCTTGAAAAAGGCTACCGCATTACCGTGCACGCTGGCGAGCAATGGCATGGTCAAAACGTTTACGATGCAGTGACAATGCTTGACGCTGAACGCATCGGCCACGGTGTTCACATCCAAGGTAACGAAGACGCATACAACATCGTTAAAGAGAAGCAAGTTGCGCTTGAAACTTGCCCAACAAGTAACGTTCAAACTAAATGTATTCACAAATTCAGCGACCACCCAATTGCTGAATTCAAGAAAGACGGCATCGTTGTTACGATCAACACAGACAACCGTACTGTGTCGAACACAACCATGACCAACGAAGTGAAGCGTGTGTGTGAAACATTCGGCCTAACAAAAGAAGACTACGTAGAAATCTACAAATACTCAGTCGACAGCGCTTTTGCTTCAGACGAAGTGAAACAGCACCTAATGGGTTTCGTTG
This sequence comes from Vibrio sp. 10N.247.310.24, assembly GCF_041467175.1. Taxonomy (NCBI): domain Bacteria; kingdom Pseudomonadati; phylum Pseudomonadota; class Gammaproteobacteria; order Vibrionales; family Vibrionaceae; genus Vibrio; species Vibrio sp. 10N.247.310.24. Next base: position 1,782 of record NZ_JBFSUD010000014.1, on the reverse strand, counting down.
AGCAAATCTAATTTGGCAAAGCGCGCCTTTTGCTGAATAGCAGGGCTCACTTAGCATTAGTGCTTAAAGCACAAAACAGGAAGAGAAAGGCTGACGCTTTTCTCTTTTTTTATGTCTAAAAGTCGCTAATCTTGCAGTATTCGTCATTTAGACCGAGACTCTCGTAAAGTGGATAAGCATGAGTAATAAAAACAATAAAACTGAACTAGAAAAAATGCTATCTGGACAAGTGTATGATGGTGCAGATCAAGAAATTGATACCATGCGTGCCAATGCCAGAAAGTCGCTAATGGCTTTCAACCACCACCAAGACCCAAACCAGCAACACACATTGCAAGAGCAGCTATTTGGTAAGGTTGGTAATAGCAGCTTAATCCAGCCCCCTTTTCATTGTGAGTTTGGCAAAACCATAGAGATTGGCGACGACACCTTCATTAATATGAACGCAGTAATGCTAGATGGTGCGAACATCAAGATCGGTAACAATGTTTTAATTGGACCAAGTGCCCAATTCTATACGCCATCACACTCCCTTGATTATCGTAGCCGCCGTAAATGGGAAACCTTCTGTTTACCAATAACAATCGAAGATGATGTGTGGGTTGGCGGTAATTCAGTGATCAACCAAGGCGTGACAATTGGGGCTCGTTCAGTGATTGCTGCGAACTCTGTGGTCAACAGTGATGTACCGCCAGACTGCTTATACGGCGGTACACCAGCGAAGTTGATTCGACATCTGAATACCGAACAATAAAGCTAAATAGAAGAATAAAACGTATCAGTAGAATGAAGTCACTTAGAACAACAAATAGAAAAGAGGCGATGTTCATATGAAACATCACCTCTTTTTAACCGATTCATTTTCTCTTTTATCAATATTTTCTACTTAGCTTTTCTACCTAGACTATCCGCATAGAGAAACCTGACTAAATATAGATAATTTGAGCACTTCGCTACATGATCACGTCAATTCGACGCCAAAAGCACGTAGTGCGTTCTCGCATTGCACAGCATCACTAAACTGGATACCGGCCATACCTACAGCCTTTGCCCCTTCAACGTTAGAGGGCATATCATCAATGAACACCGTATCTGAAGCATCAAGACCATGCTGGGACAGTAGAGCATGATAAATTTCAGCTTGAGGTTTGAGCATGCCCAACTCTGCCGATACCGTTGCACCATCAAACAGTGGCCAAAACTCGTAGGTGGCTTTTAGGTACTCAACAATCTCAACCACGTTATCGGTTAACGCATACACGGCATAGCCTGCTCGTTTTACTTGCTTGATGAGGTCAATAGAACCGTACAGTAAGATCTGCGTTTGCTTTACGTAGTAGAACAGGCGATCGCACTCTAATGAAGATAAATCTAACTCTTGTTGGTAGCGAAGTTTGGCTTCATTTTCGGTTAAGAACCCTTTGTTCAAATCCAACCAAATCGTACTTTGGAAAATTGAACGCGCTTGGGTTTCCAGATCATCAAGTTCCCCGAAAGTCAGGCGAGTAATTTCTAGCGGTGACCAACGTACAATCACATTGCCGACGTCAAATACCACATTTTTTATTTGATGAGTACTCATACCTTGCTCCTGAATTATTCGCGTGAAATAACAACAACACCGACATTAAATGCCGCACCTCAAAGTTCATAACCTTGTTTTACAAAATGAGGAGTGAAATCACAATATGTCATCGAGCAGGTACGAAAAAGGCCATCATAAAAAATTAATGCCGTTCGGATAAGCATTATTGCTTGAACCTGAACGGATATTTGGCTGGG